>JBIIQY010000022.1:0-10660 GCA_044341805.1 Candidatus Planktophila sp. | reverse complement strand
TGCACAGATTGGTCCATGACTTAGGACTTACGGTAGTAATTGCCGAACATAAATTAGAACGTGTTATTCAGTTTGCTGATCGAATCGTTTACATCAACGGTGATGGTGCGGCAAACGTAGGAACACCTGAAGAAATCCTGATGCAATCCCCCATCGCTCCCCCCATCGTGCATTTAGCCAGGGCCTTAGGGATGACGGAAATTGGAACCACGGTGCGAGAAATGCGCCGCATGACGACGGACATTAGACAGATTCAAAGTTCTAACGTCGTCGAACCTTCAGTAAAGCGCACCGAAACCGTTATTACTTTTGAAAAGCTCACCGTTTCTTATGACAATAAAATCGCACTCAACGGCATCTCTTCCACAATTTTTGCCGGAGAAATTGTGGCCGTCATGGGTAGAAACGGAGCTGGAAAAAGCTCTTTGCTCAAAGCTATTGCCGGAGTTAATCGAGCACATGCAGGGAAGGTTTCCTTGTTGGGTGTTGATCCATTTGATCTACATGGCAAGCAGCGACGTGAAAAGATCGGTTTTATCCCGCAAGAACCCAGCGATCTCTTATATGGACAGTCAGTAAGTATTGAATGCGAACAAGCCGATCGCGACAACGGGTTAACTGCTGGAACTACCCACAATGTTCTTCAACAGCTTGTTCCAGGAATATCGCTTTCTACGCATCCGCGCGATTTGTCTGAAGGTCAGCGCCTTGGACTAGCTCTGAGTGTCGTCCTTTCTTCAAATCCAGCGGTTTTGATTTTAGATGAACCCACACGTGGCCTGGATTACGAAGCGAAAAATGAACTGACTCGAATGTTGATTCACTTTGCTTCAACTTTTGGCAAAGCAGTCTTACTCGCAACTCATGATGTGGAGCTTGTCGCAGAGCTTGCGAGCAGGGTTGTCTTCATCGCCGATGGAGACATCGTGGCAGATGGAACTACTTTGGATGTGCTTCTTTCATCTCCTGCCTTTGCGCCACAAGTTGCAAAGGTGATGTCGCCGCAACCATGGCTAAGAGTTAAGGATGTAGTTGCTGCGATCGAAGGTTTGCAATGATCACAACACCTGACGTCATCGCTTTTTCTCGAAGGACCGGTTTAGTCCTATTAGTCGCATCGCTATTTAGCGCCGCGGGTTTTGTTTGGCCTTTTTTCTATGTTGGTGAAAATCTTCCGCAGACCCAATTGTTCTTTTGGATTGCCGTTGCTTTTTCGCTCGTAGTAGTTGTTCTGCAAGTTTCTACTCAGCAAATAGACGCAAAGTCTGTAGCTCTCTTGGGTGTTTTATCTGCGTTAATTGCTGCGCTAAGACCACTTGGGGCAGGTGCGGTTGGAATCGAACCAATGTGGTTTGTTTTGATTCTTAGTGCTCGAGTTTTTGGCGCATCTTTTGGTTTCCTGCTTGGCATGATTTCAATGTTCGCTTCTGCGCTGTTGACCGGAGGAATTGGCCCTTGGCTTGGCTATCAAGTATTTGCTGCCGCTTGGATTGGTTTGCTCGCAGGATCCCTACCCAAGAAAACTCGCGGCGTTAATGAAATTCTTTTGCTTATTGCTTTCGGGATTTTTGCCTCTGGTTTTTTCGGTGTCTTAATGGATCTACAGTTTTGGCCCTGGGCCTTGGGCTCCAACACCCAACTGTCCTACCTTCCCACGGGCGATATCTCAGAAAATCTTTCGCGCTTTGTAACCTTTCACTTTGCCACGGCGATGGCATGGGATGTTCCGCGAGCAATTTTTACTAGCACCCTTATAGCAATTACGGGGACTGCGGTTCTGTCAGCTCTTCGAAGAACCCACACTCGTGCTGCCTTTATGGCACCTATTGTCTTTAGCGAACGTGTGAAGTAACAAAGGGAAGCTTTACAACCTCGCATTGCGAATCGCGTCCGCGCACATCAATCACAAGCGTCTGCCCGATCTCAACATCTGAGTTCAAAAGCGCTAGACCAATACCGATTTTCAAGCTTGGAGAAAAAGTACCGCTGGTGATCTCTCCGACTACTTCACCTTTTGAATTCTTGACCGACATTCCAGCGCGTGGAATACCACGATCTAGGGATTTGATGGCAAAGCTTTTACGTGATGCTCCGCCTTCTTTTTGACCTTTGAGAATTTCAGAACCAATAAAGCTTTCCTTTTTCCAACCCACAGCCCAGCTAGCACTTGCTTCAACCGGAGATATCTGCAGACTTAATTCGTGGCCATGCAATGGATAACCCATTTCAGTTCTTAAGGTGTCACGTGCGCCCAATCCGCAAACCAAACCGCCCATAGGAGCGATGACATCTGTTATTGCATCCCAAACTCGCGCAGCATCTTCAACTTTAGGTAATAACTCGTAACCAAGTTCGCCGGTGTAGCCGGTGCGACACACAATTACATCAGCACCAGAAATCGAAACGTGAGTAAATGCCATGTAATCGATATCTGTCTTTATTCCAAGTTGGGCCAATACTTGTGGCGCAAGTGGGCCCTGAATCGCCAAAACTGCAAACTCATTATGCAGATTCTTTACTTCAATACCTGTTGGTGCTTTCTCTTGCAAAACTTTGACTACATCCGTTGTATTGGAAGCATTTGGAACTAGGAAGAAATCATCTGCTGAGTTTCGATATGCAATCAAATCATCGACAACTCCGCCTTCGGGTGTACATAACAAGGTGTACTGGGCAGAACCATTTTCGATCTTGTTTAAATCATTGGTCAAACATTGATTAAGAAAATCAAGTGCCCCCTGGCCCACAACCGAAGCTTTTCCAAGGTGCGACACATCAAAGAGTCCTACCCGTTCACGGACCGCGGCATGCTCGGCCAGAACGCCCGCGCCTGGATACTCAATCGGCATCATCCAGCCACCAAAATCGGCCATCTTTGCGTTAAGCGCTAGGTGTTTATCGTTTAATGGCGAGCTCTTCATTGTGCAAACCTACCAATCTTTCTATTACGCTTCAGGGTATGAGCACACTAAAGATTTCAGATGGCGTTGTTAAAGATGAAGTACTAGTCCTAGGACTTTCTTCTACCAATTCAAAGGGCGGAATCGCCATTGAAACTGGCGAAATGGCAATTGATACCAAAACCGTTCTTGCCCAGCTGGTTGACATGGGTGCTACCGGAAAAACTGATGAAGTCATCAAAGTGCCAGGTACACATGTTCGTATGTTTGTCTTTACTGGCCTAGGGCCAAAAGCTTCGCAGTATTCGCACGAGACTCTTCGCCGTGCAGCGGGAGCGGCATCACGCGCACTGGCAGGAAATGCATCAGCAACTTTCTCGCTGCCTGCAAAGTCTTTGCCAGAGGTAGCAGCCGTTGCCGAAGGTGCTGCTTTAGGTGCGTATTCATTTATCGAATTTCGTGGCTCAACTAAAGCTGATTTCAAGGCTCCACTTAAGACAATCACCATTTACTCAAAGCTTGCTACAACTGCAGATGCTAAAGCTGCAATATCGCGCGCTGCGATTGTTGCTAAGTACACGTACTTAGTTCGCGATTTGATCAATACGCCTCCAAGTCACTTAACTCCAGCTTCATTTACTAAGAAAATGGCGGCGGTTGTAAAGGCTGCTGGTGGATCAAAATCTGGCTTAAAGGTTCAGATTTGGGATGAGAAGCAACTGAAGTCACAGGGCTTTGGCGGAATCATCGGTGTTGGTCAAGGTTCGGCCAATCCCCCACGTTTGCTACACATTTCATATACGCCTAAAGGCAAAGTAGCTAAGCGATATGCATTTGTTGGTAAGGGAATCACTTTTGATACTGGTGGCTTAGCGCTTAAGCCAGCCGCAGGTATGGAAGCGATGAAGTCTGACATGAGCGGTGCAGCAGCGGTTAGCGCCGCAGTTGTTGCAATTGCTGAATTGAAATTAAATGTTGCAATCGATGCTTGGGCACCGTTAGCCGAAAACATGCCAAGTGATACAGCCACACGTCCAAGTGACATCATCACCATCTTTGGCGGTAAGACCGTTGAGGTTCTTAACCCTGATGCAGAAGGTCGTTTAGTTCTGGCTGATGCATTGATGAAAGCTCAAAGCGTGAACAGCAAACTTGATGGAATTGTCGATGTTGCAACTTTGACCGGCGCGCAGGTAGTTGCTTTGGGAACTCGCACAAGTGCAGTGATGACTAACAACCCAGAATTCAGCGAAGCCTTCATGAAGGTCACCGCGATCAGTGGAGAACAGTTCTGGCCGATGCCACTTCCTGAAGAGCTACGCGCTTCACTTGATTCACCTGTTGCAGATTTGGCCAACATTGGCGATCGCATGGGCGGCATGCTTGTTGCTGGACTTTTCCTGAAGGATTTCGTTTCAGCCGATCTGCCATGGCTGCATTTGGATATCGCGGGTCCTGCCTATAACGAAGCTAAGCCTCATGGCTACACACCGGTCGGTGGAACCGGAATTTCTCTTCGCTCACTTGTGACTTTGGCCGAGCAGGGGTAGCCCTTCCTGGCGCATTGGGAGGTTTGCCCCTCTTTGGGGCAAGATAAGCACATAGCCCGCGTGGGCGCATGGAGGGAGCCGTTTAGTGTCTCAATTTGATCTCGTCATCCTTGGTGGAGGAAGTGGCGGTTATGCCGCAGCCCTTCGCGGCGCACAGCTTGGTCTGAGCGTTGCCTTGATCGAAGCAGACAAGGTCGGCGGAACTTGCTTACACCGCGGTTGTATTCCAACGAAGGCGCTCTTGCACTCCGCAGAGATCGCTGATGGTGCACGCGAAGGTTCGCACTTTGGAGTCAAATCTACATTTGATGGCATAGATATGGCCGGGGTTAATTCTTACAAAGATGGTGTCATCAGTAAGTTGTACAAAGGTCTAACGGGATTAGTTAAGTCTCGTGGCATTACTTTCATCGAAGGTTACGGAAAGCTCGTTGCTAAAGATGCCGTAGAAGTTAATGGCGTTCGTTACACCGGAAAGAATGTAATTCTTGCAACTGGATCATATGCCAAGACTCTTCCTGGATTAGAAATTGATGGCGAAAAGATTATTACTTCAGATCATGGAACAAAGATGTCGTATGTTCCAAAGAGCGTAATTGTTCTTGGCGGTGGAGTTATTGGTTGCGAGTTCGCATCTGTATGGAAGTCTTTTGGTGCTGATGTAACAATCATTGAAGGATTGCCTCACTTGATCGCCCTAGAAGATGAGTCATCAAGCAAGCAACTTGAGCGTGCCTTCCGTAAGCGTGGAATTAAATTTGAATTGGGTGTTCGCTTCCAGTCTGCAGTTAAGAATGCAGATGGCGTAACCGTCACGCTAGAAGATGGAAAGACATTTACCGCAGAAGTTCTGATGGTTTCTGTTGGCCGCGGTCCAGTTTCTGCAAACTTGGGGTACGAAGAGCAAGGCATTTCAATGGATCGCGGTTATGTATTAGTCGATGACAAGTGCCGCACCAACGTTCCAGGAATCTGGGCCGTAGGCGATCTGATCCCTACTTTGCAGCTAGCCCACGTAGGTTTTGCTGAAGGAATTTTGGTAGCCGAGGAAATCGCAGGGTTGAACCCACGCCCAATTAATTACGATGGTGTTCCACGTGTTACTTATTCCGAGCCTGAAGTTGCATCTGTTGGTTTAACTACAGCCGAAGCAAAGAAGCGCGGACATGATGTGGTTGAACTGACTTACGACTTGGCCGGAAACGGTAAGGCGCAGATTCTCAACACCGCCGGTTCAATCAAACTTGTTGCACAAAAAGATGGACCAGTTCTAGGTGTCCACATGGTTGGCGCACGAGTTGGAGAACTTTTGGCAGAAGCAGAATTGATTTATAACTGGGAGGCACGTGCAAATGATGTGGCTCCTTTGATCCATGCACACCCAACACTGTCAGAGGCTATGGGCGAAGCTCATATGGCACTTGCAGGCAAACCGCTTCACGCACACGGATAACCAAGGAGAGAAATAGATGACATTCTCAGTAACGATGCCCGCACTTGGCGAGAGCGTTAGCGAAGGCACAGTCACTCGTTGGTTAAAGGCCGAAGGTGATCATGTAAATGTTGATGAACCATTACTAGAAGTTTCTACTGACAAAGTTGATACTGAGATTCCTTCACCAGTTTCAGGAACTTTGCAAAAGATTGTTGTACAAGTTGATCAAACTGTTCCAGTGGGAGCAGAGCTTGCGATCATTGCGGACAGCGCTGGCGCATCCGCGCCAGCATCTGTTGCTACGCCTGTTATTGAAACTCCAGCTCCAACACCAGTTGCTGTTGCACCTGCTACTCCTGCGCCACCTTCACCCGTTGCACCTGCAGCCCCAGCACCTACAGGTGCGGGAACTGTCATTACGATGCCAGCACTTGGCGAGAGCGTTTCAGAAGGAACAGTTACACGTTGGCTAAAAAATGTTGGAGATTCAGTTGCAGTTGATGAAGCGCTGCTAGAAGTTTCTACTGACAAGGTTGATACTGAAATCCCTTCACCAGTTGCTGGAACTCTTCTTGCAATTGATGTCGCAGTTGATACGACTGTTGCAGTAGGAGCACGTCTTGGATTAATCGGAGCTGCTGGCGGAGTCGTTTCTGCTCCAGCAACACCACCTCCAGCACCAGTAGTTGCCGCACCAGTTGTTGCCGCACCAGTTGCTGTGTCTGTCCCGACACCACCACCTGCGCCAGTTGCAGCAGCTTCGTTTACACAACCAGCAGATGCTTATGTAACTCCCCTAGTTCGAAAGCTTGCATCCGAACTTGGCGTAAATCTTGCTCAAGTTAAAGGGACCGGAATCGGCGGAAGAATTCGTCGCGAAGATGTTGAAGCCCTCGCTCGTCCTGCTGCACCTGCAGTTGTTGCTTCTGTTTCATCAACACCATCGGCTGCAAAACCACCAGTTGTTGCGGTTTCCCCACTACGTGGAACAACCGTGACAATGTCACGACTACGTAAAGTTATTGCAGCGCGTATGCTTGAATCACTTAAGGTTAGTGCTCAATTAACTACGGTTATCGAAGTAGATGTCACAAAAATTGCACGTTTGCGTGATCGCGCAAAGTCAAGCTTTGAATCACGTGAAGGTGTAAAACTCTCCTTCCTCCCGTTCTTTGCGGTCGCAGTCTGCGAAGCGCTTAAACAACATCCAGTTCTTAACTCATCTGTTGAAGGTGATCAAATTACTTATCATGGTGCTGAACACCTTGGAATTGCAGTGGATACAGAGCGTGGTTTACTAGTTCCCGTAATTTCAAATGCAGGTGATCTCAACATGGGTGGCATTGCACGTAAGATTTCAGATCTTGCTGCACGTACACGTGACAACAAGGTTACGCCTGCCGAGTTAGGTGGCGGAACTTTCACAATCACAAACACAGGAAGTCGTGGAGCACTATTTGATACACCAATTATCAACCAACCGCAGGTTGCAATTCTGGGACTTGGCGCAGTCGTAAAGCGTCCAATGGTTGTTCGTGGTGAAGATGGTGGTGAAACAATTGCTATTCGTTCTATGGTTTATCTTGGATTGTCTTATGACCACCGCGTTGTAGATGGTGCGGATGCAGCTCGCTTCCTAGTTACCCTTAAAGAGCGCCTCGAAGGTGGCGCATTTGAGTCTGATCTAGGACTTTAATTTTCCTATGTCTGTACATCAGCGCATTGCGATCACTGGCGCTTCCGGTTTAATAGGAACAGCTCTTGTCGGACACCTCAAAGCAGAAGGACACACCGTCCAACGCTTAGTTCGACGCGCTCCCGTTGGTGCCGATGAAGTTCAGTGGGATCCACAAACAGGATTTGTTGATCTAGAACCGCTCCGTGGTGTCGATGCAGTTATCCACTTAGCTGGCGTTGGTGTCGGAGACAAGCGTTGGAGTAAGAAGTACAAGAGTGAAATTCTTAACTCTCGACTACTTGGTACAACTGCGATTGCAAAAGCAGTAACTGAGTTAAAGCCTCAAGTCTTCATTTCAGCATCTGCAATTGGGTGGTACGGAGAAAGCGGAAACCGTGCTGTTGTAGAAACAGATCGGGTTGGTGATGATTTTCTAGCTGCCGTGTGCCGTGAATGGGAAGCTGCAGCAGATCTTGCTCAAGATGTTCGCACTGTAAAGATTCGTACTGGTTTGGTTTTGGATCCAACAGGTGGGGCCCTAGGAAAGATGTTGCCGCTTTTTCGTTTAGGTCTTGGCGGAAAATTGGGAAACGGTAAGCAATGGTGGTCATGGATAACTTTGCACGATCAAATCAGAGCAATTGTTTTTGCACTTGAGAATCCAATTTCTGGTCCAGTAAATCTGACTGCGCCTAATCCTGTTACGAATCAAGAGTTCACCGCTGCTTTGGCTCGCGCGATGCATCGTCCTGCACTCTTTCCGGCCCCAGCAATTGCCCTGAAAATCGCACTGGGTGGTTTTTCTTCTGAAATTCTTGGGTCAAAGAAAGTCATTCCACATGTCTTGCAAGAGGCAGGCTTTAAGTGGGACTACCCACATATTTCAGAGGCGTTATCAGCTCTTATTGAGGATTAATTCTGCGGCCAATCGCCCTGAAAAAAGCGCGCCTTGCTGTGAAGGTACGGCGCGATGATCGCCAACAACATATACATTTTCTGAAACCTTAACAGTTTGCGTCAGTGCACGTCCGACGCTTTGGATCGGAAGAGCTGCAGGAATTTCATACTTGGCGATTAATTGCCAGTCATGGGTGCTTATCCCCCACACAATTGCTAGGTGCCTACGAACATCTGATTCAGTTGCGCCCAAATCTGTTGTGGTAGACACCAAATGCTGCCCACGTGGTGCATAGCTAGATGAAATATCAGACATCACAATCGAATTAATGATGGGTCCGCGATTCTGTCCATCGACAATTAAACGGCCATTTCCTGAAGGGTTATTTGAAACTGCGTGATACCAAGTGATGCAACCAGCCATCCGCGGTACTTCAGCTAGCCCAAGAAGTTGCGTTGCAGTAGTCGCGTCCGTTGCTATGACAATGGTTGGTGCAGAGAATTCTCCGGCAGAAGTTTGTACAACTCTTCCTTCAAGACTATCTGCGCGGACTCCGTAGGTAACAGAATTAACGCGCGAAGCTAAAGCCTTTGAAAGTTCAGCGACACCTTTTCGAGGCACGCCAGGTGAACCAGTCACAAAGCTTTTGATTATCGACTGGCCATAGCGGGCATCCACATTTTTGGGATCTGTTAGGAAAACTCCGTGCAAAAAGGGTCTCAGTACGCGCGCATATGTAGACCCTGCAATTTCTAGGACTTCTTCAACCGATTGATTCTCTTTTGGAGAACTGGCAAGGAATCGAAGCAAGGACAATTTTTCCGGGATAGTTCCGGTTGCTCGATCTAAAGCGGTCCAAGGTGCTACGCGTGGATCACCTAATGCCCTACGGTCATTGCCTAATGCAACTTCAATAACCCTTGGCGCTTTGATGAAATCAATATCGTTAATGACATCAAGTGCTTGAAGAGCTGGGTATTTAGCATTTATCAGTTGAAATCCGCGATCACAGATAAAACCATCAATAACATCAGATGTAACTCGACCACCAGGGCGATCTGAACTCTCAACGACCCGAACATCTCTGCCCGCTTCTTGCAAAGTTATTGCGGCACTTAAGCCAGCAAGACCTGCACCAACAATCAAAACATCTGACGAACTAGGCATGAGTTCCGATAACCCTGGCTTGATCAATTATCGAAGCCACAAGTAATGCATCATCGTTAGAGATTGGCCACGCCGTTCCGTTGCTGATTGCTGAAGCCACGGCAGCATAGAAAAGTGCATAGTTTCCAGGAACACCTTGAATCTCTTCGACTTCCGATCCACGGTGAATAAATGCGGCAGATGTTGTTGGCTCTGACCAAACTGCCCCAGCTGGATATTTTCCGGCACGCAAGAGCGCTTCTTGTGGATCTAAATCATTGATTACTAATGCTCCCTTGCTTCCCAAAATTCGAATTCTTGGACCTGGTGCACCGACTACCGCACTTGCTGATAGATAAGACATAACCCCGCTTTCATGACGAAGCACCAAGACAGAATCATCATCGGCTGCCCCGCGAATCGATCGCACAGTTGCAGTTACTAGCTCGCATTTGCCGAACCAATCAATTGCAGTTGAAATCAAATGTGGCTGCAGATCTAGAAGCTGACCTCCGCCAGCTTCGGCGCTCATGTTTTCTCGCCACGAGTCTTGGTTTACCTCAGGTCTAAACCGTTCAAAACGTGAATCCATTCGATGAATCCGTCCCAGCACACCGCTAGCAATAACCTGCTTGATTGTTAACGCATCGCTATCCCAGCGACGATTAAAGAAAGTCGAAACTGGGACACCCAGAGTTGTGGATAGTTCAACAATGGAATTGGTTTCTTCGTAATTTCGTCCCATTGGTTTATCAACTACAACAGGTATTCCGGCCTTAAGTGCTGCAGTGGCTTGTTCTGCGTGCACTAAATTTGCAGAAGCAACCACAACCAAATCCAGCTTTTGCCCGACTAATTCTTCAATAGTTTGGACAATAACTGTCTCTGGAAAATCTTCTAATGCGTGACTGGCCCGCACCGCATTAGTGGTCAGAACCGCTGCAACCTCAAACCCACAACCCTTTAGAAGTGGTGCATGAAAGTACCGGCCTGCCAGCCCATACCCTGCGATTCCAACCCGAAGACTCATGGTTAAGAATTTTGTAACTTAGA
>JBIIQY010000079.1:0-2989 GCA_044341805.1 Candidatus Planktophila sp. | reverse complement strand
CAGAATCAGTGTTCCAATACTTGTGGCAAATAAAAATGCCGCCACAAATGCAGCGCCAACTATCGATCCAAAAGCTTTGCTGAGAGATTTTCCATATCCAGCTTTGATCTCTTTCCACGATGTATACATTCGCGTTTCTGCGATATCTGAACCATTAATGACTGTTCCTGATGATCCGCTACTAATCAATTGGCGTGCCAAGAAAACATCATCGATCACAGAGTGCTTAACCGATTGATATCCGCCAATTGCATCAAGTGCCGATCGACGTACCGCAAAGAATTGCCCGTTAGCTACAGCCATCGATGTGCGTCCAGAACTTTCTGCGTATCTCAATGGCACTGTTGTTAGCCAAGACCATTGAAGCAGTGGCTGTATCAATCTTTCGGCAAAGGTCTGTGCAATCTGACGTGGATACGGAGAAACAAAATCTAATCGAGCCCCATGCATAAGCGTCACTGCTTTATTGATTGCTTCATTTGTTAAGCGCACATCTGCATCAATGGAAACCAGTACATTTTCGTTGCTTGCCTCAAACAATTGCTGCAATGCCCAAGTCTTGCCTATCCAGCCATCTGCAAGCGGTGCACCCTTTATGACAGTAAAGCGGGGATCTGATGCAGTGAGCTTTTGCAGAAGTTCATAAGTTGAATCCTCTGAATTGTCATCAAGTAAGTAATAGTGAAAAGGTCCAGTTTGTGCTGAAAGAGTTGCAACAATTCCTTCGACATTTTCAGCCTCATTGCGCATTGGAACAACAACGCCAACCGAGTCCTGTAACTCAGAAGTAGTTCTAGGCGTGCGGATCTGAAAGAAATTTACCGCAGCGATAGTAAGCAGAATTAAAGGAAGTAGTAAAAAGAGAATCATCAAGGGTTTACGGTCTTCCGACCCATCGATTAAAAAAGTAAGGAGCTAGTAGAACTCCAAGGATTGCACCTGAAAAAAGCGCGATTCCGGGACGGCCAAAGAAGAATATGTTTCCTACAACTCCTGAAAACCAAGTCCAGAAAAGCAGCACATCTGCAGCAACTAAAGATCCACCGACCTTGCGACGTTCGCGTGGAGTAGCAAAGTGCAAGATAGTTATGAGCGTCATTCCAGATAAGAGCCAACCAAAGGTGTTGGACAAAGGAATTTCAGGTTGGAATGGCACATGCGCGCCAGTAACAACCCAAGTCCAACGACCTGCTGTAACCATAAGCGGATCCAAGAAAAGATCCCACGCCATCATCAATAGTCCGCCATACAAAAATACCCATGACTTACCAATACGTCGTGCGGCAACTAAACATGGGTGGGCGATCATTACCCAAGCAAAAGGCACAACTAATGGCACATCAAAAATCTTTGGACCTAATGTCGATGAATACGAATACTCGCCAAATGGCCAACTAGTTGAAACACCAAGCTGTTCGATGAAGTAACCAAAAAGCAACGTAATTCCAAGCATGCTCCACCCATAACGAGGACCAAAGGCTGCAATTCCGTGAAGAAACATTGCAAGTGCTGCAGTCAGCACAGATGTAATTGTTATGAATTGCAATACATCGCCATCCACTAATGGATAAGCAATCTGCATCAAAATTGTTACGCCAAGTGCCACACCCATTACTTTGACTAGCAGGGGAGATGCGCCACCTCTAGCCCGACGACGGGGTGTGTAATGGCGAATAGACATAGGTTAAGTCTGCCTTATTCCATTTATTTAAGACAGTTACTGCAAAGATCCGCGTACTTCACGCACAGCAAATCGAGCAAAAAGCTCTTCTGAATACCAGTTATAGGCCGAAGTATCTGCAATCGCCTTTTGATGCGCAGCCCCTTTGTATGCAAAGTCGCGGATCGCAGCGGCAGATTCCCACAAGGAAAAAGTTCCCTGCAGCCCAATAGGCGCTTCACCAATGCCAATTGCTGCGACCAAGCCGGGTGCTGCTTTTAACGAAACGGTAACGGGTGGGACTGAACTCCAAAATCTAAAGTTCTGACTCCATTTAATGCGCGCACGTGTAATTGCCGCGACCTGTCCATCCCAATCCTTAAGCGCCCCAACAAAAGGTTCTTTACCTGCCCATTTACCGTGGGATGAAATTGGATCTAGTACTGCCCGAAATTCCGTGACTGAATTCTTGCGCCAGCGCTTTACGACCTTTGAAGAATCAAACTTTTCAATATCCTCAACTACTGCCACCAAACCCCATTGCAATGCATGTGCGTCAGTTGGAGTAAAAGTTTCACCTTTGCCAGTTCCTAAAGATTTATGAAAAGAAACATTCTTATCCCGAAGTAAAGAGAAACGATCAAAGCCCATAGCTGCAATCGCAAAAGGAAGCTTTGTAGGCTTGATCTTCCAAAAGTAGGCAATGATCATTGTGAGCTAACTTCTATGAGATCCCACTTATTGCCATATCTATCTTTGAAGACGACTACTTGGCCATAAGCCTCTTGGCGAGGGGTTTCAATAAACTCAATGTCTCGAGATTTATAAGTTTCATAAGTCTCTACAAAGTTAGTGGTGTACATAAAGAAGCCAACTCGACCGCCCGTTGAATTACCTATGGCAGCTCTTTGCTGATCCGTTGCAGCCTTTGCTAACAGAATCTTTGCGCCATCTTTGCTGGGGGCAACTACAACCCAACGCTTTTCAGGTGACATCACCTTGTCTTCTATTAATGCAAATCCCAGATCATTTACATAATGTGAAATTGCAGCATCGTAATCGTCAATCACAATCGCAATCATCCCAAGGGTGTTCACAATTATTCTCCGATAACCATGGGCTTTGCGCCCGTGCACTGTAGCAATTCAGTAAAAGTCGTTGGGTACACCGCATGAGGATGACCCGCTGCAGCCCAAACAACTTCGTAATCATTGAGCGCTTGATCAATAAGAATTGTTGCGGGTGATATCCAGCCAATCGGAGCTACGCCACCAATAGAAAATCCTGATTTTTCCTTTACATAATCGGCATCGACTCGACCTAGCTTTT
>JBIIQY010000078.1:0-3046 GCA_044341805.1 Candidatus Planktophila sp. | reverse complement strand
AGACCATAGCTCGATTATCAAGATTTACGAGTCTGACATTGAATAGTTGGTTCAAGAGGTACCAGCAAAGAATCATCAATATCATTGCGCCAAAGCATGAAGTACCAATTACGCGCTGGACTGCCGAAAACTTATGGGACATTTCATGGTTGCGAGCTTTCTTATTAACAATCGGAATTATTTTGTTAGGTATCGGCGGCTCATTTACTGTTCAATCAAATCTCGGCACTGCTCCTTGGACAGTTCTTGCCCAAGGTATCTCAGTTCAAACAGGACTACCACTTGGAGTTTCCTTCTTTTTAGTAAGTCTTTCTCTATTTCTGATGTGGATCCCACTTTCCTTAAAGCCTGGATATGGAACTATCGCAAACACGGTTTTTTTCGCCTTTGGTTTACAAATTGGCGTTGATTACATTCCAGAACCAACCAACACCGCTACGGCCTACATGCTGCTGCTACTGGGGGTGTTTATTACAGGTTGCGGGGGTGCGATGTATATAACTTGCGGTCTAGGCACCGGCCCGCGCGATGGAATTATGTTGGCCTTCTTAGGCAAAACTAAGTTACCCATCACTGTGGTGCGTGCAATGATTGAAATTGTGGTGTTAACAGTCGGCTATTTCCTCGGTGGCGATGTTGGAATAGGCACTGTAATTATTGCGCTCTTGATCGGTCGCTCATTTTCGTATTGGTTTAACTTCTTTGGAAAGTTTCCACCAAAAGCAGATCCTTTAACGGCTTAGAGTTTAACTCTGACCCGCTGCCTTCATATCTTTACGAAGCTCTGGTGGAAGCGAGAACAGCAAAGTCTCTTCCGCCGCTGTAACTTCTTGAACATCTCTAAATCCATGTTCGGCCAAAGTCGCTAAAACATCCTTAACTAAAATCTCTGGCACTGATGCACCGCTAGTGACGCCAATAGTTTCAACATCGGCAAACCAGTGATCCTGAATCTCTTCGGCATAGTCAATCAAGTGTGAAACTTTTGCGCCGTATTCCAAAGCAACTTCAGCCAAACGCACTGAGTTACTTGAATTCTGCGAGCCAACAACGATGACCAAATCTGCTTGTGGCGCGATTACCTTGATTGCCTCTTGGCGATTTTGAGTTGCATAACAAATATCATCACTTGGAGGTGCTTGGATATCTGGAAAACGCTCCTTCAAGATCGCAACAGTTTCCATAGTTTCATCAACTGACAAAGTGGTTTGAGATAACCAAATCAAATTCTTGCCAGGAGTTGGTTGGATAGTGCGCGCACCTTCGAGGCCATCAACAATTCGAACCTTTTCAGGTGCTTCGCCAGCAGTTCCTTCAACCTCTTCATGGCCGTGGTGACCGATAAGCAAAATTTCGGCATCATCGGTTGCAAAGCGTCGAACCTCGTGGTGAACCTTGGTTACCAAAGGACAGGTTGCATCAATGGTTTTTAGATTTCGCGCAGCTGCTTCTTCGTGAACCTTTGGCGAAACTCCGTGCGCTGAAAAGACAACGGTCTTACCTTCTGGCACTTCATCGGTTTCATCAACAAAGATCGCGCCCTTTGCTTCTAGCGAGGTAACGACGTGGATGTTATGGACGATTTGCTTGCGCACATAGACAGGTGCGCCATAGAGAGCCAACGCTTTTTCAACGGTGATAACGGCGCGATCTACCCCTGCGCAATATCCGCGAGGCGCTGCCAGTAGAACTCTCTTAGTCATGGGGGCAGTCTATTAGGCTCATCCCATGTTCGAAACTTCAAGTGAGGCCCCGGCAACAGTTCGGGTCGTATCTGAAGCGATCAAAGAGTACGTCGAACGTCTTGGCCCAATCTGGATTGAGGGCGAGATCAGTGAATTAAATGAACGCAGCGGAATGATGGCATTTATGCGCCTGCGTGATCCCAGCGTTGATATGTCTATTTCGGTGATGTGTCACAAATCTGTAATCGCTGCCGTTAAGCCTTTGCCCGATAACGCCCGCATTGTTATGTATGCAAAGCCATCCTGGTACACAAAAAATGGATCTCTTTCTTTTTCTGCTCGCGAAATCCGACAGGTCGGAGTCGGCGAACTTCTTGCTCGATTAGAGGCGTTGAAAAATCTATTAGCTAGCGAAGGGTTGTTTAACTCTGATCGAAAAGTTGCACTGCCTTTGCTACCAAAAGTTATTGGTTTGATTTGTGGCCGCAATACCGATGCTGAAAAAGATGTTGTTGAAAACGCAAAGCGCCGTTGGCCGAGTGTTCAATTTGAAATCCGCGAAGTTACGGTTCAGGGCGCAGCAGCTGTCACTGAAGTTTCAGCAGCTTTGCGTGAACTAGAAGCCAACAAGGATGTTGAAGTCATCATCATTACCCGCGGCGGTGGATCTTTCGAAGACTTGCTGCCATTTAGTGATGAAGGGCTAGTTCGTTTAGCTGCCTCATGTGAAACCCCAATCGTTTCTGCGATCGGCCATGAAAAGGATTCACCGCTTCTTGATTTAGTGGCAGATTACCGAGCATCAACGCCGACAGATGCCGCCAAGCGCGTTGTTCCAGATATCGCAGAAGAGATTGCGATGATCAGTGCGATGCGAGATAGAGCCCGTCGCACTGTGTTAAATCGCTTAGATCTTGAAGCAACACGAATCACTAACTTTAAGAACCGCCCTGTAATGAAAGACCCACATGTATTAATCAGTACAAGGGCTGAAGTCATTGCTGGGCTGCGGGATAGATCAAACCGTTCCTTTGGGGCTTCCATAAAATTGGCCAAAGAAGAGCTCAAGCAAATCAAAGCTCGCGTCCGGGCCCTGTCACCACAATCAACTTTGGACCGCGGGTATTCGGTTGTTCAGTTAGCCGATGGTCAAATCGTCACAGACCCGAAGAAGTTAAAGGCAGGCGATGAATTGCGACTTCGTCTTGCTAAGGGCGAGACCAAAGCCACAGCGCTCGGAAACTAAAAATCACACCACAGCGAAGAAGAGAGTAGATTTAGACCATGGCCGATGCAAAGAAAATCTCATATGAAGCAGCTCGGGACGAGTTAGCTGAAGTTGTCGAATCCCTGGAAGCGGG
>JBIIQY010000021.1:0-11059 GCA_044341805.1 Candidatus Planktophila sp. | reverse complement strand
ATCAACGATTACTGTGTCGCCAACTGCGACCTTCTCCTGGCGTCCGCCAGCTTTAACGATTGCGTACACGTGTTACTCCAGTTCATCTTCTAGGCCTTAGGCCTTTTGCAGCCCCCAACTAGGAGCTTTGCGCAGAGGGTAAGCGTACGCAAGCGTGTGCTTAGCGGTCAAATTGCGAGGAGACGATCCTGGTCACAGCCTTTTCCAGCGCATATATGGGGTCGCTGGCCGCACCCTTTACTTCAGCATCTGCCTGGGCAATTGCCCCAACGGCATCTGCAATTTGGGCCGGACTCCAACGACTGAGCTGCCTACGAGCCTTATCAATCTGCCAAGGTGCCATTCCTAACTGGCCAGCTAATTCAAAAGATTTCTGATTGCGATTAGCACCTGACACCTTTGCTAACGAACGCAGGGATGATGCGATCGCGCTAGTAATCATTACGGGGTCAGTTCCGGTTTCTAAGGCGCTTCGAAGAGAAATCAGTGCTGCAGAAAGATTTCCATCAAGGGTTGCATCGGCAACATCAAAACCTGTGGTTTCGATTCGACCTTGGTGATACTTATCAACCATTGCTTCATCAATTAATCCTGAGGGCGCATCGGCAGCAATCTGTCCGACCGCACCTTGTAATTCACGAAGATCATTTCCTAGCGCGCCGACTAATGCAGCAACTGCACCCGTTGAAGCTTTACGACCCAAATCTAGAAAAAGAGATTTAACAAACTCTTCTTTTTCCGCTTCTTTCTTAAATGGATCACACGCGATTAATTCTGGCTTAGCTTTTTTGATCGCATCTAATAACGCTTTACCCTTGACTCCACCTTTATGAACAAAAATCACTGTCGTTGATGCATCGGGTTGATCTAAGTATCGAGTTATCTCGTCCCGATTATCTTCTGGCAAATCTTGTAGATCACGAATGATTAGTGCGCGTCTTTCGGAAAACAGTGATGGCGCTAAGGCATCTGCAATATCGCCAACAATTGTGTCCGCGGCAAACAAAGTGGTGATTTCACACTTTTCATCTTTTAACTGTGCGTTGAGCTTGGTCAAGGCACGATCTGCAAGTGCGGATTCAGAGCCAAGGATTAAGTAAAAAGCGTTCATCCCTTGCCTCCCTAGCTCCAGTAAAACAATTTAATCCTACCTTTGCTTTTGCGGACCCTTAGATGGTGAGCACTTGCAGTAACTGCTATCGCGCCATCTGTATCTGTCCGAAAAACCTGTGTACCAAGTCTAGTCAGAGAGTCGATGCTTTCTTTGGCTGGATGGCCATATGGATTTTTGGCTCCTACGCTGATCAGCGCAATTTGTGCAGACAAGGCCTTCATCAATCCCTCATCCTGATATTTAGATCCGTGATGACAGAGCTTATAAATATCTACTGGTCCGACTAAATTGATGAGCTCATGTTGTGCGGGTGGTTCCAGATCACCCGCTGAAAAAAGACTCCAATCAGAACTTTGTGCAATAACGGCAATGCTTGAGTTGTTAATCGCAGAACCTTCACCCGGAAGTTCTTCAAAGGTTCTAGTTGTTGCTTCGGGCCAAAGTACTTTCAATCTGACTTCACCGACTTGTGCGGTCAGCCCCTTTTGTACCCTGACAATCTGAGATGACTTGAGCGAATTCAAAGCAAGTTTGCTGTGTAATTGTGGTTCTAAGTTATTACTAATCCAGACTTGATTGACTTTCCTTCCTTTTAAGAGCCCTGATAAACCTCCGACGTGATCTGCATGAAAGTGAGAAAGAATTAGTAAGGGAATTTCCTTGATGCCTAAATTCTTTAAACACTTGTCTTCAGCAACTGGTTCAGGCCCAACATCAATGACGATCGCGCGATTTGCGCCAAGATTTACAACAAGGGAATCGCCTTGACCAACATCGCATTGTGCAACTTGCCAATCACCTACAGGCCAGCGCTGCAACCACCCTAAACTGAAAATCACGATCAAAAGCACCGCCGTACTTTGCTTCCAACTGCGCTTGAAAAGAAACAGCACCGCCAGAATAAGTGCAACTAAACCAAAACCAATTAAGCCATTATGAATTGTTAGAACAGGAAAAGCTGCGACCCAATGCGCGACTCCGGTTATAAAGCCGGCCGGAAACCGAATGAAAAAGAGAAGGAACTGAGTTAGCCACGGGGCTACGGGCGAGACTAAAGCTGCGATAAATCCAAGCACCGTAATGGGTGCCACGACTGGCGCTGCCAGTAAATTGGCAACAATGCTCATTGGGGACAGATAACCAGACAGCGATACAAGAATGGGCGAGCAAAAAACTATCGCAGCTATCGGTGGTGCCAGCGCACCGGCCAATCTCTTATGTGTCGGTATCTTTTCGACAATTCGTGGGGCAAGCAAAAGCAAACCTGCAGTTGCTAACACTGACAGCGCAAAGCCGGCATCGCGTGCTTGCCAAGGATCTCCTAGAACAACTGCGCACATTGCAAAACCAAGTGCCGGCAAAGAGTCCGAGCCCCGCTTGCCAAGTTGGGCCGACAAAAGTACTGCCGCCATTGCTGCTGCGCGTAACACCGATGGTGATGGCCTGACTAAAGCGATAAAACAAGCTAGCGCAATCGCAGTTGCAATGATCCGCAGATTCTTGCGACGAATCAAGAATTGCATGCACCACAGAACGAATGTTGAAACGATTGCAAAATTGGCACCACTGACTGCAACCAAGTGAGTTAATCCCGAACGCTTCATCGCATCTTTAAATTCTGGTGATTGTTTAGAGGTATCCCCCAGCACCATTCCGGGAATTAATGCACCGGCATCACCGCCGCCAGAGTTAACTCGTAAACCCTCACGAATCGCACCCAAGCCTCCCGCCCATCTTGATGGTTCGGTCTGTGTAGTGATTGCACCATTAACAATAAAAAGTGCGGCAACCCTAGCTTCCTTACTCTTTAGAACTGTCGCTGTTCCAGAAATTCTCTGCCCTGGAAGTAGTTGGATCGCACCTTTTGTCAGAATTCGAATAGGAGTTCTTAATGAGTAAGTCTTGTCCTGCGTCTCAAAATGTAAGAGCCGGACTGTAAAGGAGAAGTTTCCAGTAGCGGTTTTGCTCGGATCTGTTTTTACCTGAGCTGCGAAAGTAACTTCCTGATTGAAAAATTCGGTGATCACAGCATTTTCAAGTGAGGCTTGCCGCATGGACATTGCCGCGGCCCCAACCATGATTGTCAGCAAGAAAAGGGTCAATCGCTTTTTGCTCTTGGCGATTGCAATTGCTGCAAAGAGCAAAGCACCAGCAAATATTCGCCATGGTGAAACCGCGCTTTGTAACAGCGCCCCAGCCCAAACCGCTCCTCCTAAGGCAAGGGCTCTGTAATCAATTAAATTCTGACTTTTGCTTTGATCTGTGCGAATTTTGCTGCACCAATTCCACTCACTTTTTGAAGATCATCAACGGTTAAAAAGGAGCCATTCTTCTTTCGATACTCAATGATTCGACCAGCAATTACAGGTCCAATTCCATCTAAAGCATCAAGCTGTCTGAGCGTTGCCCGATTAATATTGATGGGACCTGATGAAACTTTCTTGCTTACTCGTTGCCCAAAACTGTTAACAACAGTTGAATCAACATAAATCTGTTCCCCATCATTGAGCACACGTGCCAAATTGATGGTGCTTAAATCCGCACCAGGTGCGCTATCACCGGCAGCTTTAATGGCATCGATTACCCGCGATCTACCGGTTAAGGAGTAAACCCCTGGGTTGTTAACCGCACCTGTTACATCCACAAATATTTCGGGTTCAGCAATGGTGATTGGAATGATTTCTGGCGCTGCATTTATCTGGGTGTTTCCACGCACGACAGTTAGCACAGATAGTGCCAACACAATTGCAGCAATGATTGATAGTGCAATTTTCTGATTGCGTGAAAAATGTAAGTTAAACCACCATTGGGTAATTGATTCAAAGGCATCTCGAAGTTGATCCATTATGCAAGTGTGAACTTGGCCAATAGACCAAGGTGGATGCAGAGCTTTAGTTGTTGATAACGATATTTACAAGCTTTGGTGCACGGGTAATGATTTTGTTGATTGTGGCACCCGTTAATGCTTCGACAATGCTAGGTAAAGCTAACGCTGCAGCTTCAAGATCTGCATCTGTTATTGATGGTGAAACATCTAAGCGATCTTTGATTTTTCCATTGATTTGCACAACCACAGTAACCGCGTCAGCAACAAGTAATTTCTCATCGATTGCAGGCCAGCCAGCAAGTGCCACACATGGCTTGTGACCTAAGCGTTCCCACATTTCTTCTGCAGTAAATGGAGCAACCAGTGAGAGCATGATTGCAATTGCTTCTACCGCTTCACGAACTGCTGGATCTGCCGGGCCACAGCCAGAATCAATCGCCTTGCGTGTTGCATTTACTAACTCCATTACGCGGGCAACAGCTACGTTAAAGCGGAAAGATTCAACCGCAAAACCGGCATCATGTAAGGCCTTATGGGTTGCTTTACGTAGAGCAAGATCTCCAGAGGCAAAATCCACACCTGCCGCACTTGTTACATCTCCCGATAATCTCCACGCACGGGTTAAGAACTTAACTGATCCAGATGGTGAAACATCTGACCAATCCACATCATCTTCGGGAGGTCCAGCAAAAACCATTGATAAACGAATCGCATCGACTCCGTGATTTTCTAACTCATCAGAAAGTCGTACCAGGTTTCCGCGGCTCTTGGACATTGCAGAGCCATCCATGACAACCATTCCTTGGTTGAGCAAACGGGTAAATGGTTCATTGAAGTCAACCATTCCCATATCGTTTAAAACCTTTGTAAAGAAACGGCTGTAGAGAAGGTGCAAGATCGCGTGAGTAACTCCGCCAACGTATTGATCCACTGGCAACCAGGTATCTACATCTTTCTTAGAAAATGGTTCGTTGGCATTTGTTGGATCGGCATAACGCAGGTAGTACCAAGAAGAATCAACAAAGGTATCCATGGTGTCGGTATCGCGCTTTGCATCAGCTGAACACTGAGGGCACTTAACGTTAACCCAATCAGTTGCAGCACCTAGAGGCGAGGTTCCCTTTGGCTTTAAATCAAGACCGGCTGCATCCGGCAGCGTCAATGGAAGTTGATCTGCTGGCACTGGAACTTCACCACATGCTGGGCAATGAATGATCGGAATTGGCGTACCCCAATAACGCTGGCGAGAAAGTAACCAGTCTCGCAAACGATAGTTACGTGCGGCGACACCCTTGCCATCTGCCTCAAGCTTTTTGTTAATTGCCGCAATCGCTTCAGCCTTATTGAGACCATTCAATAGATCCGAATTAACTAACTTTCCATCGCCAACTGTTGCAACACCTGATGCGTTTGGATCTTCTTCCCCAGTTTCGACCACAACGCGCACAGGTAACTTCATGGCGCGAGCAAAATCTAAGTCACGTTGATCATGAGCTGGAACCGCCATGATCGCGCCAGTTCCATAATCAGCCAATACGTAATCGCTAGCCCAGATAGGTAGCTTTTCACCATTTACTGGGTTGATTGCGTAACGATTAAGGAAAACACCGCTCTTTGGGCGATCCGTTGCCAGGCGATCGATATCACTTGCAGCCTTAATGGTTTCTAAATACTTAGCAAACTCAGCTTCGACGCCTGTGCCTTGCACAAGTTCGGTTGCTAATTCGCTGTCGACTGCAACCACCATAAAAGTTGCACCAAATAATGTATCTGGGCGAGTTGTATAAATCGTTACAGGCTCAGCACGACCTTCGATTTCAAACTTTACATTTGCACCCGTTGATCGACCGATCCAGTTGCGCTGCATCGTTAGAACTTTGTCAGGCCACTTTCCTTCAAGTTGGGCCATGTCATCTAGCAAACGATCTGCGTAATCAGTGATCTTGAAATACCACTGGTTTAACTTCTTCTTCGTGACCGTTGAATCACATCGTTCGCACAGACCAGCAACTACCTGCTCATTTGCAAGAACAGTTTGGCAACCTGGACACCAGTTAACCGCTGAATCTTTGCGATAGGCCAAACCGCGCTCGTAAAACTTGAGGAATAACCACTGGTTCCATTTGTAGTATTCCGGGTCGCAGGTATTGAAAACGCGATCCCAATCAAATGAACATGCATAACGTCGCATCGATGCTTTCTGCACCGCGATGTTTTCATAAGTCCAAATACGCGGATCTGAATTGCGCTTGATTGCCGCGTTTTCTGCCGGCAAACCAAAAGCATCCCAACCAATTGGGTGCATGACATTGAAACCTTTTTGCGCCCAATAACGAGCGATTACATCTCCGAGTGCATAAGCCTCGGCGTGACCCATATGAAGATCACCAGATGGGTAAGGGAACATATCCAAAACATATTTCTTTTCACGTGTGTCATCGGCGCGGCCTGATTTAAATGGTTGCAACTCATCCCAAACAGGCAGCCACTTTTCCTGCACGTAGGCAAAGTCGTATGCCGCGTGCTCGCGTTCGTCATTCACGTTGTTATTCATACGTGGAGCTAAGGGGATTTGAACCCCTGACCCCCTGCATGCCATGCAGGTGCGCTACCAGCTGCGCTATAGCCCCGTTTTTTGTGCGAGTGCAGACCTTACCGCATTTAATGCGGTGCGCCTTTATGCAGAAGTTGCACCACTTTCTTCGCCATACACAGGCTCTGGAATTGAGCCAGCATTGTGTTCGATCAAATTCCATTGTCGCGGATTGCGTTCCAAAATCGACCATGAAGCGTTAGACAAACCGCCAATTACTCCCCAACGAGACATCGGAAGTTCGAGCAATGAACCCAAGATGCAACGGGCGGTTCCACCATGGGTTGTGACAACCAACAACTGATCCGTCTTTTCGCCTAAAGCTTTTTTGATTGCACGAACTGCCCGCTCTGCTACCTCGCTACGTCGTTCACCAGTTGTGCCAGCAGGATTGTCATCTCCATCAATCCAGCGAATAAAGTTTTGGAAATCTTCGGCGCGATTTTCGGCACCGGTTTTGCCTTCCCACAAACCACCATTTGTTTCACGGAGATCTTCATCGATTTCAACAGTTAGGCCAGTCAGATCCGCTAACGGTTGCGCGGTGTTACGTGCACGACCTAAGTCACTTGAGATAATCATCGTCGGTTTCATGCCCGCCAGAATTTGCGCAGCATGCTGTACCTGAAAACGACCTACTTCATTAAGGTCAATATCGGAATGACCTTGAAAACGGTTGACAACATTCCAATCAGTTTGGCCGTGACGCCACAATAGAACTCGATTAGCGGCCATTAACGGCAGCCTCCCTCACTGCTTCTAAATCAATAGTGGGGCAGTCATTCCACAAGCGATCTAACATGTAGTACTTGCGAAGTTCTGCGCTTTGAACATGAACAACTAAATCTGAATAATCAAGCAAAATCCATTCAGCTCCATGTTCACGACGAACTGGCTTGTCGCCAAAGGCGGCAAGCTGACGCTCTACCTCATCGGCGATTGAATCTACTTGTGCTTCATTTTGCCCAGTCGCGATCAAAAAGACTTCGCTGAGAACCAATTGATCTGATAGATCTAGCGCCACAACATCTACGGCAATCTTGTCGATTGCTGCTTTGGCGGCTAATTGGGTAATCTCAAGAGTTCTGCTGCTAATTGTCATAAAGGTTATTCTCTCGTATAAATGCCGCCACCGATGACGAAACATCTGCGCTCAAACCTTGGCGAATAGTGGTGGCTGCAACATTTAAAGCTCCAATATCTACACCATTTCCGGCAAATCCAGGTCTACCAATTACCAGAAACTCGACCATGGTGCGTAGCTCATCAATGCGATGCCATTGCTCCAATTTTTCGGCAGCATCTTGGCCAATAACTAAAACGATGGTGTCATCTGGAAAATTCTGGGCGACTGCTTCGACGGTATCAATTGCAAAACTTGGGCCAGTTCGCAGAATTTCAATTGGATTAACTTGCACTTTAGTTGCAACATCTGCCGGTAAATCAGCCAAAGCTAATTGACACATTGTGCGTCTTTGTTGGCCGGTTGCAATGGGAGCATTCTCGCGAAGTAAAGGCGTTCCTGCTGGAACCACCAAAAGTTGATCTACTAAATTCTTTTCAATCAGTTGGGTAATTACATGCAGATGA
Source organism: Candidatus Planktophila sp. (assembly GCA_044341805.1). GTDB lineage: Bacteria > Actinomycetota > Actinomycetes > Nanopelagicales > Nanopelagicaceae > Planktophila. The sequence goes on along the minus strand of JBIIQY010000021.1, from coordinate 2,935 downwards.
CCCAAGTGAATCGGATCAAAAGTTCCTCCGTAAATACCTACTCGGGACAAATTAGTCTCGGTCTAGGCGAAGTACTAAGTACAGAAAAACTGACATCACAACAAAAGTGAAGACTGCAAAAAAGAGTGGTGAGGCTGGAAGTTCGCGAGTGACCTCGCTGGCAAGAGTAATCATGGTTGGAATACTACTACTTACCCGCCAATAGCTCTTTAAATCGCGCTTCATCGATGACGGGCACACCTAATTCCTGTGCTTTTGCCAGCTTTGAACCTGGGTCAGTTCCGACCAAAACATAATCGGTTTTCTTAGATACCGAGGAAGATGGCTTACCGCCATGGGCTGTAATGGTTTCTGAAATTCCATCACGAGTAAATGATTCAAGACCTCCTGTAACAACAAAGGTAAGGCCTGCCAAAGTTTGTGGAAGTTGTTCGCTTTGCTGAACAACCATGCGTACACCGGCTTTTTCCCACTTTTTAATAATCTCTTGGTGCCACTTAACGCCAAACCATTCGACAATTGATTCGGCGATTATTTGTCCAACACCGTCAATATCGGCTAACTCTTCGGCGCTTGCTTCTGAGATAGCTTTAACTGAACCAAGTGCAGTTGCTAAACCTTGCGCAGCTGTTGGGCCGACGTGACGGATTGATAATGCGACAAGAGTTCTCCACATTGGACGAGCCTTCGCTTCTTCTAGCGCCGCTAACAACTTGTCCACATTTGCCGCCGGAGTTCCATCTTTTTTCGTAAAGAAAGTTGATGTGGCAAGTTTCTTGGCTGTTAATTCAAATAGATCAGATTCATCTTTAATGATCTTGGCATCTAGCAAGGCAATTGCGGCTTCATAACCCAAAACATCAATATCCAGAGCAGCTCGGGATCCGATGTAATAGATTCGCTCTCGCAGTTGGGCCGGGCAACTTTGCGTATTTGGACAACGAATATCCACATCGCCTTGGCTCATTGCACGCAATTGTTCGCCACATTCTGGGCAGTGTGTGGGCATCACAAATGCGCGCTCTGTTCCTTTGCGCTTATCAAGCACTGGACCAAGAACTTCAGGAATCACGTCGCCAGCTTTACGAATAACGATGGTGTCTCCGATTAATACACCTTTACGAACAATCTCTTCGGCGTTATGCAAAGTTGCGTTTGTAACTGTAGATCCGGCCACCTTTACCGGCTCCATGTAAGCAAAAGGTGTCACTCTTCCGGTGCGACCAACGCTTACCTTTATGTCTAGCAAGACTGTGGTCACCTCTTCTGGTGGGTATTTATAGGCAATCGCCCATTTTGGAGCACGTGAAGTAAAGCCCAACTGTTGTTGCTGCGATAAAGAATCAACTTTGATTACAACGCCATCGATTTCGTGTTCCACATCATGGCGATGGTCGGCGTAGTACTGGATGAATTTTTCAACTTCTGCGCGTGTGCTACACACCTTAAAGCGATCACTAGTGGGCAAACCTAGATTCTTTAGTTGTTCGTAGGCAGCGCTTTGAGATTCAAAAGCTATTCCTTCGCGTGCGCCAACCCCATGCACTACCACCGATAGTGGACGAGAGGCAGTAATGCGTGGATCTTTTTGTCGAAGCGAACCAGCAGCACCATTTCGAGGATTAGCAAATAACTGCTTACCTGCTTCCTCCAAAGAGTCATTAAGTTCATTAAAGGCTGCAATCGGAAAGAAAACTTCTCCGCGGACTTCAATCAAGGTTGGTGCAGTTTCACCCTTTAGTTGGTGTGGCAAATTTCTGATCGTTTTAACATTGAGCGTTACGTCTTCGCCTGTGACACCATTACCTCTGGTTAATCCCCTGACTAGCACGCCATTTTCATAGGTCAAGTTAATTGCAAGCCCATCAACTTTTACTTCGCACAAATACTGTGGTTGAGCAATTTCCTTTTCTACTCGATCAAACCACTGAGCTAATTCTTCGGTATCAAATACATTGTCTAAACTCATCATCTTTTCGATGTGGTCACGTTGTTCAAACTGAGTTGAAAAACCGCCACCTACATGTTGCGTTGGTGAATCTGGTTCACGTAGTTCAGGATTCTTATCTTCTAAACTCTGTAATTCGCGCAGTAACTCATCAAACTGTGCATCACTAACGCTTGGTTGATCTAGTACGTAATACTTAAACTGATGATCACGGATTTCATTGATCAGCTCGGTCATACGATGACGGGCTTTGTTACTCATTCTGTCTCACAAATTGTTGCTGACCCTACGACGCGATCACCATCGTAAATAACCATTGCTTGGCCGGTTGCAAGCCCCAGTAAAGGCTCTTCTAAAGTCGCAACGAGCAAGGTTCCATCGAAGAAATAGGTACAGGGCAAGGCCGCGCCATGGGCACGAACCTGAACAAATCCGGTCCTAATTTCTGAATCAACCCCCGGGCCGCACCACACTGGACGTTCTCCGCGCATTGTTGTGATTGCTAAATCCTCACGTGCACCGACGACAACAGTGTTAGTAACTGGCTCAATCTTTAAAACAAATCGCGGTGATCCATCAGCGGTCGGAACAGTCAAACCTAAACCTTTTCGCTGGCCGATTGTGTAGGTGTAAGCACCTTTATGTTCGCCAATTTTATTTCCGTCTTGATCAACGATTGGACCTACTTCGCTGCCCAGTCGATCTCGAAGCCAACCAGCATTGTCTCCTGATGGAACAAAGCAGATGTCATGGCTGTCTGGCTTTTGTGCAACAGCTAAGCCGCGGCGTTCTGCTTCGGCACGAATATCTACTTTGGTTGTATCCCCCAAAGGAAAAATTGCACCATTAATTTGTTCAACTGTAAGAACCGATAAAACATAGGACTGATCTTTTGAATGATCTACTGCGCGATGAAGAGTTTTTCCATCGGGCCCTATTTCGGTCCGTGCATAGTGACCGGTGACAACACCGTCATAACCCATAGCT
>JBIIQY010000077.1:0-3086 GCA_044341805.1 Candidatus Planktophila sp. | reverse complement strand
CGATCAGTTGCCTTGGTTCGCTTGAAACTTAGTATTTTGAGCGGAAGATTGACTCGGGTTCTGACAACTGTGCGCGCATAGGTGTATTCCAGTAAACCTTCAGGACCATGAATACGACCGTAACCACTGTCCTTAACGCCTCCGAAGGGAACCGATGAAATCGCAGCAAAAGAGAAAGTGGAATTAATTGCAACCATTCCACAGTGCAATTGCGAAGCAATCTTTTTTCCTTGACGTTTTGACCAGATATTTGCGCCCAGGCCGTATCTAGAATCATTGGAAAGCTCAATTGCTTGTTTCATTGACTTAACGCGATTGATAATGATGATTGGACCGAAAGTTTCCTCGCGAACTGCCGTCGAGTTTTCAGGCACATCAACCAAAATAACTGGTTGTACAAAAGGCTCTTGAATTGATTTCAAACTTCCGTAAGCAAATTTTCCACCATCTTTAATCGCAGCTTTAACGTGCGAGGTAATCACACCAATCTGCGATGGCATGGTTGCAGCACCGTAATTTCCCTCACCTGGTGAACCAGCTTTTAACGTCGAAGCCAAGGCGATGGCTTTCTCAATAAAGATATCTGCAACTTTTTCATCGACATAGACGCGCTCTGCGCCGATACAGGATTGACCAGCATTTGCCATGGCAGACCAGATCGTTGCATCGACCGCGCGCTCAATATTGGCATCTGCTGCAACGATTACAGGATCTTTTCCACCGCATTCCAAAACCACAGGTGTCATTTGCGTTGCACAAGCCGCTGCAACCAACTTTGCAGTCCTAGTGGAACCTGTGAAGGAAAGTTTGTTTATTGCAGAAGTGCACAAAGCATTTCCGGTTTCACCTAAACCTGTAATTGTCGTAAACACACCTGCAAAAGGTGCGATCGAATTAAAGCTCTCATGAATCCACATTCCAACCCCAGGGGTGTATTCACTTGGTTTGAAAACAACTGTATTTCCAGCTGCTAATGCATAAGCGATTGAACCCATAGGCGTGAAAATTGGGTAATTCCACGGTCCGATTACACCTACAACTCCAAGCGGAGAGCGCTCGACTGTTGCAGACATATTGGCCATCAGGGCACCTGGTGCACGATGAGAAGTGCGCATAATTTCTTCGGCATGACGTGCAGCCCAACCAATGTGATTCACCGTGTTTGCAACCTCTAGCCGAGAATCGCTAAGTGGCTTACCAGTTTCCAAGGAAATCAATTCTGAAATCTGTTCGACGTTGTTAATGATAAATGTGCTCCAATTAAGCAACACTTTTTTGCGTCCGCTAAACCCTAATTTGATCCATTCTTCTGATGCAGTACGTGCCTGTTCAACTGCATGAGCAACTTCTTTGGCGGTAAAGATCGGATATCGACCTACGACCTGGCCGTTAGAAGGGTTAGTTGAAGTGAAGGTTTTTGCCATGTCATAAAGCCTAGTCGTGTATCGGTAGGATTTACAGCATGAGCCAGACAATACGTCCGAGCAGCGTTTTCGATGCTAAACGAACTCCGTTTCACGTGATGACTAAAGATGGCGTTGATTTAATTGGCGAAGTAGCAGCGCCCTTGGGCACCTCAAACGGTGCAATTTTGTGCTTGCATCCACTGCCAACAGCCGGCGGAATGATGGATAGCCATATCTACAAGAAAGCTGCTAATCGATTACCGGCCATGGCTGGAATAACTGTGGTTCGCTTTAACACGCGTGGTACCACTAGTGAAGCTGGGAGCAGTACTGGCCAATTTGATAATGGAGTATCAGAACATTTTGATGTTGAAGCAATGCTTGCCTACTGCTTTGATACATTGAAGTTAGAAAATGTCTGGGTGACTGGTTGGTCTTTTGGAACAGATTTAGCGTTGCAACATGCGAAAGATCCACGACATAAAGGTTTGATTCTGCTGAGCCCGCCGCTTCGTACAACTACAGATGCTCAACTTGAGTATTGGAATACAGATTCTCGTCCAATCACAGCATTCGTACCAGAACTAGATGATTTTTTAAGGCCGGATGCTGCTCGTGAAAGATTTGCAATAGTCCCATCACTAAAAATCGTGGCGGTCGAACAAGCCAAACATCTTTGGGTAGGTGAACCTTACGTCAACCGAGTTCTGTCCGAGATTGTCTCTATTGTTAATGGCGCTCCAACAACGCTTCCGCTGGAGTTTTAAGCCTTATTTGCTCTTGGGATTACAACTTCATCCAAGATAAGAATGATTGAAGCTGCTACCGGAACTGCAAGTAAACCACCTACTAGACCAAGCAAAGATGAACCAATCAATGCAGCAATGATTGTGACCGCTCCTGGAACAGAAAGTGTGCGCTTCATGATGCGAGGAGTTACAACATAGTTTTCGATTTGTACGTAAACAACGTAGGCAACAAAAGCGACAATTCCAATTACTAATGATTGTGACAGTGCGATCAAAGTGAAGATTCCGGCACCAATGAAGTGCCCAATCAATGGAATAAGGGCTGCAACTAATACGAACATACCGATTGCGATAGGCGAAGGCAGGCCAAGAATCGTTGCAAGAATTGTGACAAACACCGCCGCCATAGCTGCAATCAGAATCTGACTTCCAACGAAAGATCCCACCCGCGCAATGATCGCGTTTGTTAGTAAACCAACTCGATCACGACGGCTAGCAGGCACCAAAGATAGTCCAAGATTTACGGCTTGAGGAAGAGAAGTGATGAAGTAAAGAGTCAAAACCAAAATAGTTAGCGCAGTAAAGAACCCTGAAAGAACTGATTTTCCTACACCGATAACGCCACCAAATGTTGATATCAATAAAGTTCCATCTGAAGTTACTGATTTCAATCTTTCTTGCAAGGTATCAATTAAGCCATATTGAGTATTGAGCTTGCTGATCGTTTCATTCTTCATTAAATCCTGGAGAAGTTGTGGCCCAGATTGAATCAGATTTGTTCCTTGACTAATCACTGGCGGCACAACTACTAGCGCGAAAAAAATCACAAAGAGAATTACCGAAGAAAAAATGACAGTGACCGCGGCATTACGCGACAAGTTTCGCTTGCGCAAAGCTTCAACGGCTGGATTTAATCCCATAGCTAAAAACA
>JBIIQY010000076.1:0-3110 GCA_044341805.1 Candidatus Planktophila sp. | reverse complement strand
TCGCCCAATGGGCGAGACATGATGATGCGCTCTGGCTCAAACCAGGCACGTTCAGCGATGAGATTTGTTAGGTTTCCGGCAGTTGCTGCGGGAACTAATGGAGGGATTGAGATTTCATTCATGGGGGAACGCTAGCGTGGAGGCGGACAAAAGCGGAAGAGGGTAGCCTTGCGCCATGACAGATCTCAGCAAATCGTTAATATCTATCGACGCCCCTATTGAAGCGGTTCAAAAGGCGCTCTTCGAATTAGACAAGTATCCAGAGTGGTCTTCACAGATAAAGAGCGCCGAAGCGCTGGCCCATGATGATCAGGGACGCATCACTAAGGTAAAGATGAGCATCGATGCCGGAATGATGAAGGATCGTCCAGTACTTGATTACGACTGGAGTCAGGCTCCCAACAAGCTTTCTTTCTCCCTTGATGAAGCAGATCTACTGACCAGTATGGATGGGGTCTACACAATCACCAGCATTGATGCGGATACCACCGAGGTCTCTTATGAGCTCGCAGTCACGGTGTCAATGAATATTCCAGCGATGATGCGTCAAAAGGCAGAGAAGGCAACAATCGATGCCGCTCTTACTCAACTGAAGTCACATCTCGAAGCCTAGATTTTCATGGGCAACACGATCGGAATAGATGTTGGAGGCACCAAGGTTCTTGGTGGCGTGGTTGATGAGAATGGAAAGATTCTTGCCACCGCTCGAAAAGAAACTCCGCGTCAAGGTGGTGTCGATCTAACTCGCACCATCGCCGACACAGCTAAAGAGTTAATGGAAAAGTTTGAAGTTACTTCAGTCGGAGTTTCTGCAGCGGGATTTGTTTCATCGGATCGAAAGACCATGCTTGCAACTCCCAACATTGCTGACTGGAACGGCGTCGATTTAGATGCAGAGTTAACTTCTCAGATAGGCCTTCCTGTCGTTATTGAAAACGATGCCAATGCTGCGGCATGGGGTGAAGCAAAATTTGGTGCAGGCCGAAATCAAAATCACATGATGATGCTGACAGTTGGCACCGGAATCGGTGGCGGAATTGTCGTCAACGGTTCGCTCTATCGTGGAGCTTTTGGAATTGCCGCAGAGTTTGGACATCTACGTGTTGTCCCAGAGGGTCATTTATGCGGGTGTGGAGCTAGAGGTTGTTTTGAACAATATGCATCAGGAAATGCTTTATTGCGCCATGCCCGTGAAGCAATTAATGCGAGCCCAGAAATTGCACGAAATCTTTTATCACGTGGAGACGGAACGGTTGCAGGGCTAACTGGGCAAGCAATTACTGATGCCGCTCGTGACGGCGACCCTGTTGCACTTGCCGCTTTTAATACAACGGGCCAATGGCTCGGCGCAGGAATTGCATCGCTATCTGTTGTGTTAGATCCAGCATGTGTAGTGATCGGCGGGGGAGTTATCGACGCTGGCGAGATTTTATTAAAGCCAACACGTGAAGCCTTAGAGCGCACCATGCCTTTTGCAGGAAAACACCCATACCCAGAACTTATTGCCGCGCAATTAGGTAATGAAGCAGGTTTAGTTGGTGTTGCAGATTTAGCTCGGGCTTAGTTTTCAAACGGGTATTTCAAGCCAATCTGTTCACGCACCGTATCTAGGCTCCTCATAATGTCCACGGTATCGGCCCAGGTAAGAATGTCGGACTCAAGTTTTCCGGATCTAACTAATTGCTTAAATGTTTCAGCTTGTTCACGTAATCCGTGACCTGCGTAGGTATTTGGATACTCGGTAACTGTTCCATCATTTAAAACAACGCGCATCGCAGCAGGATTATAGAAAGTGCGATCAATTTCCAGCCAACCATTTAATCCTGCAACTACTGCTCTGCATGGCGTTTGTTCAATCATTGTTGTTGTTAGTACCGCCTGTGCTCCATTGTCATAACTAAAGATCATTGAAGTTTGTGCATCAACACCCTTTTCAGTCATAACCGCCTTCGAAGTTATGTGCGCAGGATTACCCAAAATCATGTGTGCAAAGGAAACTGGATAAATTCCGAGATCAAGCAATGCTCCACCAGCTAAATCAGGTTCAATCAATCGAGCAATTCCTTGATCAGCAAGACGCTGCCCATGATCTGCATGAATCGAAAGTATTGGCCCCAAAACTCCTGAATCAACTATTTCTCGCACCTTTGCATAATGTGGCAAGAACCGGGCCCACATTGCTTCCATCAAGGCTACAGAGTTTCGAGTTGCCGCATCCACCATTGCTTGGGCTTGTTTCGCATTTACCGCAAAAGGTTTTTCGCACAACACTGGCTTTCCAGCATTAAGCGCCAGAATGACATTGTCATAGTGTGCTGGGTGTGGTGTTGCTACATAGATTGCATCCACATAAGGGTCGGCAACAAGTTCTTCGTAGCTGCCATAAGCGGTGCCACCAAATTGTGCCGAAAACTTTTGCGCATTTTCTAATGAACGAGATCCAACGGCTGCGATGGTGTGATCCTGAATAAGAGCGAGATCTTTCGCAAATGCTCGTGCAATGCCGCCAGGCCCCAAAATACCCCAGTTAAAACTCTCGCCAGTAAAATTACTCATATCGCAGCTCCATCATCATCGCGATGATTCCGGTGAAACCATCTATTTATTGCGCTGCGTGCAGAGTAGAAAAATCCACGAGGTGTTTGCGGTGCAGGGTTAGGTTGCACAAAGCCTTCATTATCTATTCGATCGAGATCATCCAGATATGTAGTTGGCGCTGATTGATCAAGATTGAGCCCCGAAACGATGGATTCGAATTCTGAGCGGATTAACTCCTCTTCATCAAAGCCTTCAGGCTCTTTTTTCTCGTTACTCACCCTCAGATAGTGTCATAGTCGTCAATAGCCACTAAATTAGACCCGTGCTCAACAACCTGCCCTACGGAACTTTGCGGGCATTTTTGACCCCAATTTTGATGCTGACCTTCCGTCCCAAGGTTCGCGGTTTACGACATGTTCCATCAAAGGGACCAGTGATCATCGCGTCGAATCACCTTTCATTTAGCGATTCAATTTTTATGCCTTTAGTAGTTCCTCGCAAAGTTACTTTTCTTGCCAAGAGCGAGTACTTCACTTCACCAGGTCCTAAAGGTTTGTTAAAAAAATTGACCT
>JBIIQY010000075.1:0-3112 GCA_044341805.1 Candidatus Planktophila sp. | reverse complement strand
TCGCCCAATGGGCGAGACATGATGATGCGCTCTGGCTCAAACCAGGCACGTTCAGCGATGAGATTTGTTAGGTTTCCGGCAGTTGCTGCGGGAACTAATGGAGGGATTGAGATTTCATTCATGGGGGGAACGCTAGCGTGGAGGCGGACAAAAGCGGAAGAGGGTAGCCTTGCGCCATGACAGATCTCAGCAAATCGTTAATATCTATCGACGCCCCTATTGAAGCGGTTCAAAAGGCGCTCTTCGAATTAGACAAGTATCCAGAGTGGTCTTCACAGATAAAGAGCGCCGAAGCGCTGGCCCATGATGATCAGGGACGCATCACTAAGGTAAAGATGAGCATCGATGCCGGAATGATGAAGGATCGTCCAGTACTTGATTACGACTGGAGTCAGGCTCCCAACAAGCTTTCTTTCTCCCTTGATGAAGCAGATCTACTGACCAGTATGGATGGGGTCTACACAATCACCAGCATTGATGCGGATACAACCGAGGTCACTTACGAACTTGCAGTCACGGTGTCGATGAGTATTCCGGCGATGATGCGTCAAAAGGCAGAGAAGGCAACAATCGATGCCGCTCTTGCTCAACTAAAGTCACATCTCGAAGCCTAGATTTTTCATGGGCAACACGATCGGGATCGATGTTGGAGGCACCAAGGTTCTTGGTGGCGTGGTTGATGAGAATGGAAAGATTCTTGCCACCGCTCGAAAAGAAACTCCGCGTCAAGGCGGTGTCGATTTAACTCGCACTATCGCCGATACAGCTAAAGAGTTAATGGAAAAGTTTGAAGTTTCTTCAGTCGGAGTTTCTGCAGCGGGATTTGTTTCATCGGATCGAAAGACCATGCTTGCAACTCCCAACATTGCTGACTGGAACGGTGTCGATTTAGATGCAGAGTTAACTTCTCAGATAGGCCTTCCTGTTGTTATTGAAAACGATGCCAATGCAGCGGCATGGGGCGAAGCAAAATTTGGTGCAGGCCGAAATCAAAATCACATGATGATGCTGACGGTTGGCACCGGAATCGGTGGCGGAATTGTCGTCAACGGTTCGCTCTATCGTGGAGCTTTTGGAATTGCCGCAGAGTTTGGACATCTACGTGTTGTCCCAGATGGACATTTATGCGGGTGTGGAGCTAGAGGTTGTTTTGAACAATATGCATCTGGAAATGCTTTATTGCGTCATGCCCGTGAAGCAATTAATGCGAGCCCAGAAATTGCACGAAATCTTTTATCACGTGGAGACGGAACGGTTGCAGGGCTAACCGGGCAAGCAATTACTGATGCTGCTCGTGACGGCGACCCTGTTGCACTTGCCGCTTTTAATACAACGGGCCAATGGCTCGGCGCAGGGATTGCATCGCTATCTGTTGTGTTAGATCCAGCATGTGTAGTGATCGGCGGGGGAGTTATCGATGCTGGCGAAATTTTATTAAAGCCAACCCGTGAAGCCTTAGAGCGCACCATGCCTTTTGCAGGAAAACACCCTTACCCAGAACTTATTGCCGCGCAATTGGGTAATGAAGCAGGTTTAGTTGGTGTTGCAGATTTAGCTCGCGCTTAGTTTTCAAACGGGTATTTCAAGCCAATCTGTTCACGCACCGTATCTAGGCTCTTCATAATGTCCACGGTATCGGCCCAGGTCAGAATGTCGGACTCAAGTTTTCCGGATCCAACTAATTGTTTAAATGTTTCAGCTTGTTCACGTAATCCGTGGCCAGTGTAGGTATTTGGGTACTCGGTAACTGTTCCATCATTTAAAACAACGCGCATCGCAGCAGGATTATAGAAAGTGCGATCAATTTCGAGCCAACCATTTAAACCTGCAACCACTGCTCTGCATGGCGTTTGCTCAATCATTGTTGTTGTTAACACCGCTTGTGCTCCATTGTTATAAGTAAAGATCATTGACGTTTGCGCATCAACACCCTTTTCTGTCATAACGGCCTTCGAAGTTATGTGCGCAGGATTACCCAAAATCATGTGTGCAAAGGAAACTGGATAAATTCCGAGATCAAGCAATGCTCCACCAGCTAAATCAGGTTCAATCAATCGAGCAATTCCTTGATCAGCAAGACGCTGCCCATGATCTGCATGAATCGAAAGTATTGGCCCCAAAACTCCTGAATCAACTATTTCTCGCACCTTTGCATAATGTGGCAAGAACCGGGCCCACATTGCTTCCATCAAGGCTACAGAGTTTCGAGTTGCCGCATCCACCATTGCTTGGGCTTGTTTCGCATTTACCGCAAAAGGTTTTTCGCACAACACTGGCTTTCCAGCATTAAGCGCCAGAATGACATTGTCATAGTGTGCTGGGTGTGGTGTTGCTACATAGATTGCATCCACATAAGGGTCGGCAACAAGTTCTTCGTAGCTGCCATAAGCGGTGCCACCAAATTGTGCCGAAAACTTTTGCGCATTTTCTAATGAACGAGATCCAACGGCTGCGATGGTGTGATCCTGAATAAGAGCGAGATCTTTCGCAAATGCTCGTGCAATGCCGCCAGGCCCCAAAATACCCCAGTTAAAACTCTCGCCAGTAAAATTACTCATATCGCAGCTCCATCATCATCGCGATGATTCCGGTGAAACCATCTATTTATTGCGCTGCGTGCAGAGTAGAAAAATCCACGAGGTGTTTGCGGTGCAGGGTTAGGTTGCACAAAGCCTTCATTATCTATTCGATCGAGATCATCCAGATATGTAGTTGGCGCTGATTGATCAAGATTGAGCCCCGAAACGATGGATTCGAATTCTGAGCGGATTAACTCCTCTTCATCAAAGCCTTCAGGCTCTTTTTTCTCGTTACTCACCCTCAGATAGTGTCATAGTCGTCAATAGCCACTAAATTAGACCCGTGCTCAACAACCTGCCTTACGGAACTTTGCGGGCATTTTTGACCCCAATTTTGATGCTGACCTTCCGTCCCAAGGTTCGCGGTTTACGACATGTTCCATCAAAGGGACCAGTGATCATCGCTTCGAATCACCTTTCATTTAGCGATTCAATTTTTATGCCTTTAGTAGTTCCTCGCAAAGTTACTTTTCTTGCCAAGAGCGAGTACTTCACTTCACCAGGTCCTAAAGGTTTGTTAAAAAAATTGACCT
>JBIIQY010000074.1:0-3127 GCA_044341805.1 Candidatus Planktophila sp. | reverse complement strand
CGGCTGCGCGATAACCTTGCCCAATGTCCACACAGGTCGAACAGCTAGAAACCGCGGTTATGGCCGCGATCGGCCGTGCGCTGGATTCAGGTTCGCTCAAGGGTGCAACGCCCGAGTCGATCAAGCTAGAACGCCCCAAGGATCGCACCCATGGCGACTATGCATCCTCTATTGCATTGCAGCTGGCAAAGCCTGCAGGGATGAATCCGCGCGAGGTCGCACAGATAATCGCAGACCAATTATCTGGTGTTGCTGGAATTTCCAAGGTTGATATTGCAGGTCCCGGCTTTATCAACATTACTTTGAACCGCGCCAGCCAAGCCGCGTTGGTTGAAACAATTGTGAAGGCAACAAAGGATTACGGAAAAGGAAATGCGCTCGCTGGCGTAAAGATCAATCTCGAATTCATTAGCGCTAACCCAACTGGACCGTTACACCTTGGTCATACGCGTTGGGCAGCTGTCGGTGATGCGCTTGGTCGCGTGTTGACTGCAGCAGGTGCACAAGTAACGCGCGAGTTTTACATTAATGACCGCGGAAATCAGATGGATTATTTTGGCCAATCTGTCGAAGCTGTTGCGCTTGGTAATCCAGTTCCTGAAAATGGATACCAGGGCGAATACATCAAGGATCTTGCGGCAGATGTTGTTGCACAAAATGCAGGCATTAAAGATTTGCCAGCCGATGATCGTCTGATTGCCTTCAGAGAAGCGGCATATCAATTGCAGCTAAAAGATCAGCAACGTGTTCTGGATACTTTTAATACTCACTTTGATGTGTGGTTTTCAGAGCGTTCTTTACATGATCAAGGCGCAGTTGAACATGGCATGGAAAAATTACGGGCACAGGGCCATGTTTTCGAAGTAGATGGCGCAGTATGGCTGCGAACAACTGACTTTGGTGATGACAAAGATCGCGTGATGACAAAGAGTGATGGTTCGCTCACTTATTTCTCATCAGATACTGCTTATTACATCAATAAGCGTGAACGTGGCTTTGATATTTGTATTTACATGCTGGGCGCTGATCACCACGGCTACATCGGTCGCTTAAAGGCGACGGCAGCGTGTGCTGGTGATGATCCTGAATACAACATTCATGTATTGATCGGACAGCTGGTAAAGATTATGGAAGGCGGCGAAGAAGTAAAGCTGTCAAAGCGTGCCGGAACAATTATTACTCTAGAAGAGCTCGTTGAAAAAGTTGGCGTTGATGCCGCCCGTTACACCTTGATTCGCTATCCAGTAGATACACCGATGGTTATGGACCTAGATATCCTGAAGCGAAACACCAACGAAAATCCGGTCTACTACGTGCAATATGCGCACGCACGTATTGCTGCAGTTTTGCGCAACGCGCAAGAGCTCGGCGCTTCACTGGACCTTAAGGATTTTGATCCGGCGCAACTGTTGCATGATCGCGAAAACGAATTACTGGGTGCGTTAGCCGAATTCCCACGCGTCGTGGCAAGTGCGGCCGAATTCCGCGAACCACACCGAATCGCTCGCTACCTTGAAGAATTAGCTGGCACGTATCACGGCTTCTACAACGACTGCCGCGTTTTGCCGATGGGCGATGAACAATTAACTGCGCTGCACACTGCGCGTCTATTACTGTGTACTGCAACAAAGCAGGTCATCAGTAACGGTCTAGATCTATTGGGTGTTAACGCCCCAGAGAGGATGTAACCCATGTGGTCCTCTTCTGTAAAAACTGGTGCTGAAATTTCAATTGCAGGTATCACTGCAAAAGATTTAGCGAAAGAATTTGGAACACCAGCATTCTTTGTTGACCAAGCTGATTTTTATTCGCGAGCTACCGCTTGGAACGCCGCCCTTAAGGACTCTTTCGGAGACAACGCAGGTACGGTGTATTACGCAGCTAAAGCCTTTATTTGCACTGAAGTAGCGCGCTGGATTAAAGATATTGGAATCGGAATCGATGTCTGTACCGGAGGCGAACTTTCCGTCGCTTTAGCTGGTGGAATCGATCCAGCAAAAATCGAATTACATGGAAACAACAAGTCGGTAGCTGAGATCGAAAAAGCGGTTGCAAGTGGCGTCGGAACAATTGTTCTTGATTCACTCTATGAAATCGAAAGAGTGGCTACCGCTGCGGCAAAGGCCAACAAAGTACAACGCGTTCTATTGCGTTTGACTCCCGGAATCGAAGCCCACACTCACGAATCAATTGCCACCGCACATGAAGATGTGAAGTTTGGCTTTTCAATCGCTAGCGGTTCTGCATGGGAAGCAATCGCTGCGGTGCGATCACATGCATCACTGGAACTTCGTGGTTTCCATGCCCACATTGGTTCTCAAATTTTTGGTTACGAATCATTTGAACTGTCGGCCGAGCGTTTAATTGGCTTGCTGGCAAAGTACCGCGATGAATTCAAGAGCGAGTTACCCGAATTAGACCTTGGTGGTGGCTACGGAATTGCTTACCTGCCAGGTGATGTTGCAGTTGTTCCAGCCGATGCCATGAAGGCATTAGCTGCTGCGGTTCATAGCAACTGCCAAACTCATGGTTTGAAAGTTCCAACAATTTCCATCGAACCAGGGCGCGCAATTGTTGGCCCAACGATGTTTACTCTGTACGAAGTTGGCACAGTTAAAGATGTGACTCTAGAAAACGGTACACATCGTCGCTATGTTTCAGTCGATGGTGGCATGAGCGACAACATTCGACCTTCTTTATATGGCGCGGTCTACACAACCGTTTTAGCTAATCGCACCAGCAGCGCACACAATGTTTCCAGCCGCTTGGTCGGAAAGCATTGCGAAACCGGCGACATTGTTATTCGCGAAATTGATTTACCGGATGACATTGTTCCGGGGGATTTGTTAGCAGTGCCGGCAACAGGTGCTTATGGACGCAGCATGGCAAGTAACTACAACCATGTTCCTCGTCCACCAGTTGTTGCAGTAAAAGATGGAAAAGCTCGGGTAATTGTGCGCCGCGAGACCGAAGATGATCTTCGGATGCTCGATATTTAACGCCGATCAAAGCATCTGTGAAAGAATAGGCTCATGAACTCGGGCTCCAAACAACTCTCTATTGGCATGCTCGGCTGCGGCGTTGTGGGCAGCCAGGTTGCTCGCCTGCTTCAAGATGATGAACAAGA
>JBIIQY010000020.1:0-11280 GCA_044341805.1 Candidatus Planktophila sp. | reverse complement strand
AGAAGTTCACAAACTTGCGCTTCGAGCCAGCAGGTATGACAGATGATCAAGATATTCGCATGGCACAGTCCATGATGGATTACATCTTCCGTCGCCTCGCACTTGATTACTTACCATTTGAACAGCGTTCAGCAATGGGTCTATACACAGCAGCAGAGCGTGCAGCTGCGTTAGACAATGGTGGCGAGTACGCACCTGTAGCGGCGGCTGATACCCCAAAAGCACCAACAGCTCCGGTTGCTGCGGCGGCTCCTGTAACTGCTCCAAGTAAGAAAGCTGATGTAAAGATTGAAGCTGCACCACTTGCAGCAACAATCGGTTCATCATCTGATCTACTTGAATCAATGGGAATCAAATCTGATGCACCACTATGTATGACATGTGGAGTAAAGATGAGAATGTCAGGAGCATGCTTTGTATGCGAAGGTTGTGGAAACACATCTGGTTGCAGCTAAGCAATAAGTAGTTTTAACCAACCCCGTTAAAAACCCCGTCAATCACTGCGATTGGCGGGGTTTTTCACTGTTCTGCGAAGGTAGTGAATGGGGGTAGAATTACGACGTTGTTTTCGGGGTCGATGTAATTTCGAACCGGCGGTTAAAGTCCGCGACCCGATACCCGCCAGGTATCGGTTGACTCAGTGAAACTCTGAGACCGACGGTTAAAGTCCGGATGAGAGAAAACAAACAAAGGGTTGGCTTGTGCCTACCCTTGCTGCGCCTTTTCTTTTGAAAAGGTTCTCGCACTCACCCCGGAAGCCACTTTGTAACTTAAAAAAGGGCTGGGGGTAAAAATGAATTACACAGTTGCAATGCAACGTGCCATTGCCCTTGCCGAAAAAGGCTTAGGAAAGACCGCGCCTAATCCAATTGTCGGCGCAGTAATTATTGATGCAGCAGGTTTGGTAATCGCCGAAGGTTTTCATGATCGCAATGCGTCAAGTGATCACGCCGAAGTTGTTGCAATTAAAGCCGCTGGCGAAAAAACACAGGGGTGCACAATTGTTGTAACCCTTGAACCGTGCAATCACACCGGCAGCACTGGTCCATGTGTTCAAGCAATTATTGATGCGGGCATTACAACTGTTGTTTACGCCGTTGCCGATCCCAATGAAAAAGCAGCTGGGGGAGCCGCAGCACTTCGCGCAGCAGGTATCACTGTTATTGAAGGTGTCTTAAAGGATGAAGCCGCGTTTTCAAATCGTGCGTGGTTGATGAAGATTCGCAAGAACCGACCATTTTTTACCTGGAAAGTTGCCGCAACTCTGGATGGCAAAGTTGCTGCCGCCGATGGAACATCTAAGTGGATTACCAATGAAACATCACGCGCCGATGTGCAGGTACTGCGTCGCCAAGCAGATGCAATTTTGGTGGGAACAAACACGGTCATTGTCGATAACCCACATTTGATTCCGCGCGGGGAATTTGCTGGCTATGCCAATAATCCAATCCGCGTGATTTGCGGGGAACAAGAATTACCTAAGGATTCACAAGTCTTTGATGATGCTGCCCAAACCGTTGTTGTTAAATCTAAGGACCTGGATGTTCTGGTCGAAAAGCTCAATGAACTAGGCATCAATCATGTCTTTGTTGAAGCTGGGCCAACGCTAGGAAGTGCGATGTTAGATGGCTGTTTATTGGATGAATTGGTTATGTATCAAGCACCTACCTTGCTTGGTACAGGCAAGCATTTCTTTGCCTTTGATTACCCAACAACGATTACCGATCAAATGCGAATGGATCACCTTGGTACACAAGTACTAGACGGTGATGTGAAGTCGGTTTAT
Organism: Candidatus Planktophila sp.; assembly: GCA_044341805.1. Lineage (GTDB taxonomy): Bacteria > Actinomycetota > Actinomycetes > Nanopelagicales > Nanopelagicaceae > Planktophila. The sequence goes on along the minus strand of JBIIQY010000020.1, from coordinate 9,494 downwards.
CGCATAAGGAATGGTGAATGATGTTTACCGGACTTATTGCAGAACTAGGGCGAATAACCGCTATTGAAAAGGGCGAAAGCTCTGCTGTTTTTACTGTCTCAGCACCGGCACTTATTTCACAGATCGCGCTGGGGGATTCAGTTGCAGTAAATGGTGTTTGTTTAACCGCTACATCAATTGCAGGTGACGGCTTTACTGCAGATGTCATGGTGCAAACTTTGGCGGTTACTTCGCTGTCACAACTAGCAGTTGGCAGCCCGGTGAACTTGGAATTAGCAGCACTACTAAATACCCGCATGGGTGGTCATATGGTCCAAGGCCATGTCGATGGTGTTGCAACAGTTGTTGGCTTAACGCCCGGAGAAAAGTGGGCACAGTTTGATATCACCGTGCCTGAAAAACTAGCTAAGTACATTGTTAATCAAGGTTCAATTTGTCTAGATGGTGTTTCGCTAACTGTGGGCGAAATCAATGATGCCAACAATGTGGTGACGGTTTGGTTAATTCCTGAAACTTTAGAGCGCACAAACCTTGCTTCAAAGCAGGCAGGGGATTTAATCAACGTCGAAGTCGATGTACTGGCTAAGTATGTTGAACGGTTACTCGCTAAGGGAGATAAATAATGAGTAACCTGCAAAGAGCCCTTGATGCCTACAAAAATGGCGACTTAATCATTGTGACCGATGATGCAGATCGCGAAAACGAAGGCGACCTGATGTTATTGGCTGAAAAGGCCACCCCTGAAAAAGTGGCTTTCATGGTGCGTCATACAACCGGAATCCTGTGTGTAGCTCTGACACAAGAGCGTGCCCGCACATTGCGCTTGCCATTAATGGTGGAAGAAAACCAAGATTCCAAGAAGACCGCATTTACTGTCAGCGTTGATTACAAGGTCGGATTAACAACGGGTGTAAGCGCCACAGAGCGCGCAAACACTGTCCGCGCTTTAGCCGATGGCGCTGTTACACATTCTGATTTCATTCGCCCTGGCCACATCTTTCCTTTAATTGCAGATATCGGCGGATTAGAAGCACGCGGCGGCCATACTGAAGCAGGTGTTGCCCTGTCACAACTAGTTGGCGCACAACCAGTGTGTTTGTTATCTGAAATCGTCAATGATGATGGCTCTATGGCACGTGGTGATTCACTCGTGGCCTTTGCGACCCAACATTCGATCCCGATGATCTCAGTTGAAGAATTAAAGGGTCTTACTCCAGTTGCACCGGCACCGACATCAACCTTTGAATTTGAGTGGGCACAGCTGCCTTTGCGCACCGGCATGTGGTCTATCGCTACATATCCTGGGCTTCGACAGCGCGAACATGCAGTTATCTCTTTTGGTCAAGCCGGCATAGTGCCTATGGTTCGAATTCATAGCGAATGTTTTACTGGCGATGTTGTGCATTCACAACGCTGTGACTGCGGCGAACAGTTAGAAAAATCAATTTCGATGATTCAGGCACATGGTCATGGCTACATTGTTTATCTGCGCGATCACGAAGGCCGTGGCATTGGGTTAACTGAAAAAATTAAGGCCTATCAATTGCAAGATGCCGGCATGGACACCATCGATGCCAATCTGCATTTGGGTCATGAAATCGATGCGCGGGATTGGTCTGATGCGATTGCAATCGTTAAAGCGCTAGGACTTAAAGAGTTAACGTTGCTGACCAATAATCCCAACAAGGTTGCAGCCCTGCGCACGGCAGGTATCGAAGTAATGCAAGCCAACTTAACGGTTGTGCCCAATACATTTAACGAGAAATATCTAGATACCAAGGAAGAAAAACTTGGTCACTCACGAGGAGGCAAGTAAATGGCCGGACATGCACCAGAAATTGGCGTAAAGCCACTGCCCAACGCCAAGGTAGCGATCATTTCTTCTTCCTGGCACCTTGATATTTGTAATGACTTAATTGCAGGTGCACAACGCGCTCTTTCAGCAGCGCAGGTACAGCAGGTCGAGGTGCAATTTGTTCCAGGTTCATTTGAAATTCCACTTGCTGCTCAATACGCATTTGAAGCAGGCTTTGATGCAGTTGTTGCTGTGGGCCTTGTTCTAAAAGGTGAGACACCTCACTTCGACTACGTCTGCCAAGGTGTCACTCAAGGCGTCATCGATGTTTCATTGAAGTACGGAAAGCCAATCGGGTATGGGGTTTTAATGTGTAACGACCTCGACCAAGCTATTGCTCGTTCTGGTGTTGCAGGCAGCAAAGAGGACAAGGGTTACGACAGCGCCATCGCTGCCATCGAACTTTTGCGTTTAAAGACCCCCTAGATAGACTCGACCTGTGAGCGTAACCAGCGCAGGTGCAGCCTTTAAAAAGGCTTTGGTTGAAGAATCCCCGCTTCAAATTATTGGAACCATCAACGCTAATCACGCCTTGCTTGCCAAGCGCGCAGGTTTTCGCGCAATCTATCTTTCAGGTGGCGGCGTCGCAGCAGGATCATTGGGAGTTCCAGATTTAGGAATCACAACTCTTGAAGATGTTCTAATTGATGTTCGTCGTATTACCAATGTTTGCGATACACCGCTGTTAGTTGATGCCGATACAGGTTTTGGTCCGTCAGCTTTTAACATCGGTCGCACCGTTAAGGATTTGATCAAGGCTGGCGCAGCTGCGATGCATATCGAAGATCAAGCCGGTGCAAAACGTTGCGGGCATCGTCCCAACAAAGAAATTGTTTCTAAGGCTGAAATGGTTGATCGCATCAAGGCAGCAGTTGATGCTCGCACCGATGAAAACTTCCAGATCATGGCTCGCACCGATGCGATTGCTAACGAAGGTGTCGAAGCAGCCCTTGATCGCGTCCATGCCTACATCGAAGCTGGCGCAGATTTAATTTTCCCTGAAGCAATTCGCACGCTCGAGGATTACAAGAAGTTCTCGTCGGCAGTGTCAAAGCCGATCCTGGCTAACATCACCGAATTTGGACTAACCCCTTTGTTTAGCCGCGAAGAGCTAGCGGCCAATGGCGTGAAGATGATTCTGAACCCGCTGTCGGCCTTTCGCGCCATGAACAAAGCAGCCGAGCACGTCTACACAGCGATTCGCCGAGATGGTTCTCAGGCTAATGTGATCGACACAATGCAGACACGGGAAGAGTTGTATCAGGCAATTAATTACTATGAATACGAAAAAGCACTTGACCAAACACTAGGCAAAGACAACGGGTAGGGACCATGACAGAAATCAAAGTAAAGAAGTCAGTTGCACTCTCTGGAGTTCCAGCGGGAAACACTGCCCTTAGCGCAGTAGGTGGAGCAGACCTTCACTACCGCGGATACTCAATCAAAGACTTGGCGGATAACTGTCAGTTCGAAGAGGTCGCATACCTATTGGTCCATGGTGCGTTGCCTACTCAAGCTCAGCTAGATACATACAAAGCAAAACTCAAAGGTCTACGCGGGCTTTCACCTCAGGTCAAGACAGTTCTAGAACAACTTCCAGCATCTGCTCATGCAATGGATGTTTTGCGTACAGGTTTTTCTGCCATTGGTGCGATCACACCTGAATCAACAACACATACTGAAGCAGAAGCTCGCGATATCGCAGATTCAATGCTGGCAAAGACTGGTTCACTTCTTGGTTACTGGCACCACTTTGCTAATAGCGGAAAGCGCATCGAAGTAGAAACTGATGATGATTCAATCGGTGCGCACTTCTTGCACCTGCTTCATGGGGAAAAGCCAAGTGCGCTCTGGGAAAAGGCTATGCACGCCTCACTGGTTCTATATGCAGAGCACGAATTTAACGCTTCCACATTTACTGGTCGTGTAATCGCCGGAACAGGTGCAGATATTTATTCATGTGTCGCGGGTTCTATTGGCGCACTGAGCGGACCAAAGCATGGTGGCGCAAATGAAGTCGCACTTGAAATTCAACTTCGTTACACAACACCTGACCAAGCTGAAGCTGATATCCGCAAGCGCGTAGAAGCCAAGGAAGTTGTGATTGGTTTCGGTCACCCGGTTTACACAGTGTCAGATCCTCGTAACGAGATCGTTAAGGTCCTTACAAAGGAGCTTGCAGTCGCTGCAGGTAAAGAGAACTTGTATGACATTGCAGATCGTATCGAATCTGTGATGTGGGAAGTTAAGAAGATGTTCCCTAACGTGGACTGGTTCTCTGCCGTTGCATATGATGCAATGAAGATTCCGGTTAATTACTTCACGCCATTGTTCGTGATGGCACGTATTTCTGGTTGGACAGCTCACGTTATTGAACAGCGCAACGATGGCAAGATCATCCGCCCAACAGCTACCTACGTTGGTCCAGAAGATCTAGCTTTTGTTCCAATCGAAAAGCGCTAAATAATGTCGAGCCATGTAAGTCAAGGTAACCAGCCGTACGATCAAGCGATCATCGACATTGTCGATTATGCGCTGAACTACGAAATCACATCACCGGTTGCTTATGAAACTGCATGGAACTGCTTTATGGACACACTGGGTTGTGGCCTAGAAGCTCTTGAATACGAAGCCTGCACCAAGCTTTTAGGACCTGTTGTTCCAGGATTAACGGTTGCAAATGGGGTCAAGGTTCCGGGAACTAAGCATGTCCTAGATCCAGTACAAGGTGCGTTCAACATTGGCGCAATGATTCGTTGGTTAGATTTTAATGACACGTGGTTGGCCGCCGAATGGGGACACCCATCAGATAACTTAGGTGCAATTCTTGCAACGGCAGATTGGTTGTCACGTACTACGGACAAAAAGTTCACGGTTAAAGATGTGTTAACCGCCATGATCAAGGCCCATGAAATTCAGGGATGTATCGCTCTTGAAAATTCATTTAACAAAGTCGGTTTAGATCACGTTATTTTGGTCAAGGTGGCATCAACTGCAGTAGTTGCAAAGATGATGGGTTTAACCCGCGATCAAGCACTTGCTGCAGTTTCACTTGCTTGGGTTGATGGTCAATCACTTCGTACTTACCGCCACTTTCCAAATGCAGGTTCACGAAAGTCTTGGGCGGCAGGGGATGCTACATCGCGCGCTGTGCGTCTTGCGTTAATCGCAAAGACTGGCGAAATGGGTTACCCATCAGCACTGACTGCTAAGACTTGGGGCTTTTACGATGTTTCCTTTAAGGGGCAACCTTTTAAGTTCCAACGTGCCTATAGCTCATACGTTATGGAAAATGTTTTGTTTAAGATTTCATTCCCGGCAGAATTTCATTCCCAAACCGGTGTAGAAGCTGCAATGACGATTTACCACCAGATGCAGGCAGCAGGTAAGACATCTGATGACATTGCAAAGGTCACGATTCGTACCCACGAGGCTTGTATCCGAATCATTGATAAAAAGGGTCCGCTGAATAACCCAGCAGATCGCGATCACTGTATTCAGTACATGGTTGCTGTTCCATTTATTTTTGGTCGACTAACAGCTCGTGATTACGAAGAAGATATTGCTGCCGATCCACGTATCGATGCTTTGCGCGAAAAGATTGTTTGTGTAGAAGATCCGGTTTACACCGCGGATTACCACAACCCTGAAAAGCGCTCTATTGCCAACGCAATTACTGTCGAATTCAAGGATGGCACTGTATTTGACGAGGTAGCGGTTGAATACCCAATCGGCCATGCTCGACGTCGTACCGAAGGTATTCCGCTACTGATTGAAAAGTACAAGACCAACCTGGCACGTATCTATGACGCTGATAAGCAGAAGAAGATCCTTGATCTGTGTCTTGATTACAACAAACTTTCAGCAACTCCAGTAAATGAGTTTATGGATTTGATGGCTCTTTAATGAGCGACATGTCGGCACAGGTGCGTCGCGCACTTGATGTTGCCGTAGAAGCAATTGGTGGTTCCGCCCGCGAAGGTCAGATTGAAATGGCCGAAGCGGTTGCTAACGCCCTGACAGACCGTCACCACTTAATGGTGCAAGCAGGAACTGGTACCGGTAAATCTCTGGCTTATTTAATCCCAGGCATTGTGCATGGACGCAAAGTGTTGGTTGCAACCGCCACGCTTGCGCTGCAACGCCAATTAGTAGATAGAGATTTGCCAGCAGTTGTTCCCGCGCTTGAAAAAGAATTAGGCCGAGAAATTTCATATGCCATCTATAAAGGTGTCGGCAACTATGTCTGCCTGCAAAAGATGAACAGCGAAGATATTGATCCGGATACTGAGCTAGTCATGGAAGTTTCATCATTAGAAAAAGATGCCAAGCGCTTAATTGCTTGGGCTAAGACTCCGGGAGTCACAGGCGATCGTGATGATGCACCCGAAGTAGATCGGCGTGTGTGGGCGGCTAACAGCACATCGGGCCGCGAATGTGTAGGCGCAGATGTGTGTGCTTTCGGTTCGCAATGTTTTGCGGCAAATGCAAAAGCCAAAGCACAGACTGCAGATATTGTCGTTACTAACCACACCTTGCTGGCCATCGAGATTGTTGATTCACATCCGATTTTGCCCGAACGCGATTGTGTAATTTTGGATGAAGCTCACGAATTTATGGATCGCGCAACACAAGCAGTTACTGATGAACTGACCTCTAACCGAGTTCTGCGCGCTGCTGCGATGGCCCGAAAATTCATGCCAGGCAAGCTTTCAGATGCTTTCCATAAAGCGGCAAATGATTTCCACGAATCAATGGTTGATTACGGCGAAGATGTTAAAAATGACCCAACGGCGCAAGGTCGCCTAGAAGAAATCCCACAATCCCTTGAATTTTCAATTCGTAGAGTCATGGAAGCATCCAAGGCCATAGTTCAGTATCTATCTGCCGATGATGAAATCATCGATACCGATGCTTTGGCAGAGCGGGCTCGAGTCAAAGGTGCGGTCAATGAGATTGCAACAACTGCTAGCACCTTGCTCAAAATGGGCGATGGTTTAGTCCTTTGGTATGAACCAACTTTTTCTACTTTGTATTTAGCGCCACTGTCAGTATCTGAAGTTTTGCGAGAAAACCTTTTAACCCAAACTCCCGTTATCGCAACCTCTGCCACTTTGACTATTGGTAAAGGCTTTGATTCGATGGCCAAGAGCATCGGCTTTTTGGTGAATGAAGAGATGAATGCAGACCTTAAAGATGGCGAAGTAGATCCAGCAAATGTTCAGATGCTAGATGTTGGTTCGCCTTTTGATTTTGCTAATCAAGGCGTTTTGTACATGCCTAAGCATTTACCAGAACCTGGTCGTGATGGCCCAAGCCTGGATGTCTTAACAGAGCTGGGTGAATTAATCGATGCTGCTGGTGGCAGAACGCTTGCGCTCTTTTCTTCATGGCGCGGAGTAGAAGCTGCAGATCTGCACCTACGTAAAGTTTTAGCAGAACTACCTATCAAGATCATTACGCAAAAGCGGGGCGATGCCGTAGGCCCACTTGTTGCGCGCTTTGCAAAGGATGAAACATCCATATTGATCGGAACAATGTCGCTGTGGCAGGGCGTTGATGTTCCTGGCAACAGTTGCATTTTGGTAGCCATCGATCGAATTCCTTTTCCGCGCCCTGATGAACCGGTCATGAGTGCTCGTGCATCACAAGCAGATGCTGCTGGCGGCAGTGGATTTATGCAGGTTTCACTACCCAGAGCGGCGCTATTGCTAGCTCAGGGCACCGGTCGTTTGATTCGTTCCGTTGATGATCGGGGAGTTGTTGCAATTCTGGATTCACGAATAGTGACCAAGCGTTACGGAAGTGTTTTGCTGAATTCAATGCCACCACTGTGGCGCACATCAGATCCTGCAGTTGTGCGCGACTCTTTAAAGCGATTGAAGGAGAGCCTTTAATTCGGGCCAAGATTTAGCAAAGCTCGGATGCAAAGGTAACTCGTGAACATCGTGGATCTCTACCCAGCGAACTTCGTGGGATTCATCATTGACTTCATGTGCAATTAGTCCATCAGTTGCTTGGGCAATAACGGTTTGGTATTTCCAATCGCCGTGATCGTCGGTGAATGTGTGAACCACAGTCAAAAGCGAAGTATCAATTCCGGTTTCTTCGACAGCTTCGCGAAATGCACCTTCGATAGTGCTTTCATGCGAATCACGTGCACCTCCGGGAATGCCCCAGGTATCACCGTTGTGTACCCACGGTGCGCGATGTTGCAACAGAATCTGGGTTCCGCGCACAATTAAAATGCCAGCGGCACCGTTCAGCCCCCAATGCTTATTTCCACAGGCGCAATCAACCCATCCGTCACCATCGCGCGCTGTCATGTTCGTAGCCTGTCACAACTATCCACAGTTAGCACAGTGATTGCCACTTTGGTCTGCGACTCAATTTATGGTGCCGCACATGATTGCATTCATTCTGATTGGCACACTTATTCTGACTTCTTTCATAGCTCCTGCCAGGGGCGATGATTGCGCAGAAAAAGCCTGCATCACTGTCTATACCGAGAACAACCAGATCATTATCGAAGCCAAAAAGGGAAACACAACCGTCAAGAAAAGTATTGCCCAAGCCCCCAAGAAATCCACAGTAAAGCCGACGCCTAAACCAACGGTGCGACCTTTGTTTTTTCCTCCAACAGCAGTTAAACCTGTTGTGACAAAGCCAAAGGTTAAGCGAACTTATAAACCACGAGTAAAGAAAAGTACAACGTCAGTAAATCTCAGTGATCGTTTAACAAAGTTAGTTCCCACCGCAGGTGTGGCCTATCAACCCGAATTCGAGCCGCTAGTAAAGACAGATGTGTATTTCTGGTGCGATCTGCCCATGCTTTTCCAAAGCCGGGTCGACATCATTGGCGAAATTGTTGATGTCACTTTGCGTCCGTCATTTACCTGGAGCTTTGGCGACGGCACCGTTATTTCGACAACTGAAAACGGGGCTGCCTATCCCAATGGGTCTATCCGACATTCATATGCAAGAGCTGGCAGTTATGTCATCACTTTATTGACTACTTGGAATGGCAGCTTCACCCATAACGCACAAGTACGGGCGGTCACCGGAACTGTAAAGAAGATCTCAACGGCTGCCATGACTGTTGTTCAAGGACCAACCCACTTCACAACAAATAAAGGATGAAAATGACTACAGAAAATATCTATGTAAGTGTAATTCCACTGCCACTGGCAACAGATGATGAATTTATAGAAAGCGTGAATACCTTTGCCGTAAAGCCTGATATGGCTGAACTCAATCTTTTGCAGCGAGACGGTGCAACGGCGGTCATTGATTTATCGATGCAGTTTGCAGATCGTGGTTATAACTGCGATGTCGAGCTAGTTTCACAAGTGGTAGGCAGGCTTTCGGATATTCAAGTACGAGACTTCGCACTGGGAACACACAACGCACAGACTTTTGATACCTATTGGAATATGTGGTTGTACTTGCTGCGCATCGCACCAGTTGGCTTCATCGCACCAGTGGCTTGCTTGTTTGCGACTTTGGCATACGAACGCGGTGATAGCGAACTGGCCTACCGCGCGCTTGATCGAGCCACAGAAGATGATCCAAAGTATGCGTTAACTATTTTGTTGCGCCGAGTCTTTGGTTCAGGCTGGCCTGCCGCTGCTTTTGCTGC
>JBIIQY010000073.1:0-3203 GCA_044341805.1 Candidatus Planktophila sp. | reverse complement strand
GCTGAAACCACTGTTCCACCGACAGCAAGGGTTAGAGCTGCGAGAACCGCAACGCTCTTTCCTAGTGTCTGTACCTTCATGTAAACCATCCTTAAAATAATCTGCTCCGACGAGGGTCTTTGCATGGGTCGAGGAGCTCTGTGCTCTTCGAGTGTTATGGCATTCTAGGCTTACTTTAAGGATTTCCCAAAGTTTTTTTAAGCAAAATTTAAGATTTACGCGTGGAGGCTTGCTTAAACTGGTGCGGATCTAGTGAAGGTGACTCTGCTCATTCAGGGTCCGAAGCGCCCTTAAACCATCGCTCGGCCAGATACTGACGGTGGTGATTGAACAAGGCGAGACATCGATATGGAAAATGGATTCAGCTGGTGCCCCTACGACAACCTTGGCCGCAGATTTAATGGTGCCGTTATGAGTTACCACTGCAACTCGTTGCCCCGGGTATTCCGCGGCGATCTGACTTAGGGCCGCATCAACGCGCAAAGCAACGTTGTCATATGACTCGCCTTGCGGAGGTGCAAAGCCCGTTGATGAAATCCAGGCTTGGTAATCAGCTGGATACTTTTCTTTTACTTCATCGATGGAAAGTCCATCCCAGATTCCAAATGAACATTCAATCCAAGCTTCTTCAAAAACAATTGGCAACCCAGTTTTTCTAGAAAGTGCTTCTGCTGTCTGTGTCGTGCGCTTTAGCGGTGAAGCAATGATGACCTCGGGGTTGAGTTTTGCAACAGCGGTTGCAACTTTTTCCGCTTGTTCTAGACCAATGTGGGTTAACTCGGGGTTCAAGGGGCCATCGCCTGAAAACTTCTTAAACGGAGTCAAAATTGTTTCACCGTGTCGAATCAAAAATATAGTGGTTGCTTTTTCTTGTGACAGTAAGCGTTCAGTAAGGTAATTCTGCTGAATCTGAACTACTTCGCCGCCACCTGATTGTTGATCAAGTGCTTTATTTGCTAAGCGGTCTGCATGTGAATTCTCATCGCGTGGAATCCATGAATACGTGACTAATGATGGGTTGTGTGCAGAGCGAGCAGATTGGGCAAGAACCCGCATATCGGCATGCTTGATCTGCCAGCGACCTGACATTTGTTCGACAACTAGTTTGCTATCCATTTTTACTTCAACAGTTGCCGCCGAATCAATCTCATTAATAGCCGTTAAACCAGCGATTAATCCACTGTATTCAGCCACGTTATTTGTTGCCACGCCAATAAAGTCATATAACTCAGCAATTATCTTTCCGTTTTCTGTAATAACAGAGCCATAACCAGCAGGACCAGGATTGCCTCTTGATCCCCCGTCAGCAGTTAGCAGGAAATGCCGTGCCACTTAAACTCCACGAACCAAAATGCAACGGCACTCTTCGCAGCGAACAACTTCATCATCAGCTAATTCTGACATGCGCTTTAATTCGACAGCGTTAACTGAAAGATTGCAACCCATGCATGAACCTGCAGAAAGCGCTGCAGCCCCTGCGCCACCAGTTGTTTCTCTAATCTTTTCGTAAAGATCAACTAAAGCTTTTTCGATTCCCTGAACAGTTTCTGATCGATCTTTTGCAATTGCATCTAAATCATTATGAATAATTGTCAGCGCATTTTCTTTACGAATTTCAAGATCGGCGATGACTGCAGCGTGTTCTGCTTCCTCTGCCTTAAGCGCTGTGATGCGCTCATTGATTGCATCTACGCGCATCATGATTTCAAGTTCAACTTCTTCAAGTTCAGCTCGGCGAGCCCCCAGGGTTCCAACTTCATGTTGCAGTTGTTCTAATTCTTTAGGAGTTGCAGAACCACCATTGAGCCGAGCTTCATCACGGGTAATGCGAGAAACAATCTGTTCTACATCACCTTCGGCACGCAGTAGTTCGCGTTTGACATCACTTAATTCGGTTTCGGCAGCGATGCGTAAGTCACGAGCATTATTTGATTTGACGATAGTGCTTGCTAATTCAGCAAGTTCGGGCAAATTTGCGGCTTTGTGGCGCAAAGAGTTTGTCTGCTGATCAAATCGCGCAATATCTACAATCGAACGCTGGTCGCTTGGGGAGGCTTTCATGAGAACAGCTTATTTCCATATTTAACAATGATTGCGATAGTGATGGTGGCGAAAGCTCCTGTGTAGATCACACGGCCCCACCCTTTATCTAGAAAGGCAACAATTTTCTCTTGTCGCTCTGGGGCGAAATTCCACGTATTTTCTAACAGAACTACGCGCGTAATTGTTGCAAATACTGTGATAGTTGATCCGGTGACCAAGAGGCACCAAGGACACAGTGCATTGATGACAAAGAATGATTGAGATAGCAACCAGAGCGCAAAAACTAAACCAAGTCCATAAACAACATGAGCTACGCGCATGAACCAGCGCGGGAATGCGACAAGTCCCAGACCTGCGATTGCAACAGTGATGACGACTGGTTCAGTCATTAATCCGATAAATGAATTGGGGAAACCTAAAAGTTGTGATTGCCACGATTTTGCGACGGTGCCGCACGATAGTACAGAGTTGATATTGCACGAGAGCTCACCGGAAGGTTGGGCAGCTATTTTGATTGCATCGATTGATAAAACTAAAGATGCGAAGAGGCTAAGGACCGAAGAGACCAACATCGCAATATAGGTCTTGCGATAAGCACGTAAGCGCTCAATTGTTCCGGTCTCTGACATGCTCAAAGTTTACCGTCTTTATTGATTACTGCTGCCCAGCACTTCATCCGAGATGTGAAAGATTTCAAGCCTGATAACGTTTTCTCATGGCGACCCTAGAAGCACTTCTGAAGTCACCTGATCAATCTGTACGACTAAAGGCCGCACTTGCCGCTGGAACTTATCCAAATCTAGATCACATTGAAGTTCTAATTAGGCAATGTGCAAGCGAATCTGATTTTTTTGTTAGAGACACCCTGTCCTGGGCGCTCATGAGACAGGACCGACCAACGGTTGTGCAACGCCTTATTCCTGAATTGAAATCGACAAACCCGCAGTCACGAAGTCAGGCACTTCACACATTGTCAAAAATTGGTGACCAGAATAATTACGCACTAATAACTCGAGACTTGCTTTTGGATTCAGATGACTTTGTTGCATCAACTGCCTGGAGGTCAGCCTCTGTTCTGGTTCCAGATGCAGACAAGCCAGCTTTAGTTGAGATCTTGATTTCTCAATTAGGACGTGGTGATTCGGATACACAATTCGGTC
>JBIIQY010000072.1:0-3204 GCA_044341805.1 Candidatus Planktophila sp. | reverse complement strand
GCTGGTGATCGCACTGAAATGGTGTGGGATTCCCCGTGGGGAAAGGGATTTCCTGGTTGGCATATCGAATGTTCAGCGATGTCACTAGAACTGCTAGCTGGCCATGTTGATATCCATGTAGGTGGAATAGATTTACGTTTCCCGCATCATGAAAATGAGCGAGCCCAATCAAACGCTTTGATTAACAAGGAAGCGGTAGATCTTTGGGTTCATGGTGAACACCTACTTTTTGAAGGTAAAAAGATGTCGAAAAGTTCAGGCAATGTTGTCTTGCTCAAGGATGTAGTTGAGCGTGGTTTTGATCCCTTAGCTATTCGGCTTTGCTTTTTGGAAAACAAGTACCGATCACAAATGGATCTGACCTGGAATTCGATAGAAGCAGCTGATGAAACTTTGAAACGTTGGCGCAACAAGATGGCGCAATGGGGAACTGGCACCGAAATCACAGTCGATCCTGAAATTGAGGCTGCGTTCAATACAGATCTTGATACATCTCGTGCAGTAATGCGCTTGCGTGAAATCGAGAAAAGTGAGTTGGCAGATAAAGGTTCAATCTTCCGATTTGCCGATCAAGTTCTTGGTTTAGATTTAAGCCGACCAATAATTCAGAAAGTTTTGACTTCGCACATGCAAAAATTGCTAGAAGAACGTGCACTGGCTCGAAGCGAAAAACGTTGGAGTGATAGCGACCGACTTCGGGATGAATTAGAAGCCCTTGGGTTAGAAATTAAAGACACTCCTGAGGGGCAAAACTGGAGCTAAAGTGGAGTAACTATTGCAATTACGATTGCAATAAATCCAAAGTTAACCAGTGAAACACCAAGTGTGTCACCTTGTACTAAGTACTCTTCATTAAGTCCTGGAAAACCTGCGCGAAGTACTACTAATGCCCACGCAATTGAGGCAATGAATTTATAGGAGCGCTTTCCCCATAATCTGCCAGTTGCCCAAATACCAAGTCCAGTTGCTAAAAGTGAAACAATCAATCCCGCTGGAGGATAGAAGCTATAAATGAAAATAGAACTTGCACCAAGTGCAGCACCAAATAAGAGTGAGTAAACTGCCTTCATTACAGAGTTATTCCGGATGTTAGATCAGTCTCGCGTCCATGTGAATCAAAGGGTTCACTCTTTACTCCCTTTACCAAGGTGTAGTACTCATCGCCCCAAATTTGTAGCCCTAAGTTGTTTGATAATGCAAAAAACGGTCCATCAAGTGAAATCTGGGTCTCATGCGCTTTCATTGCCGCCATCTTGGCATCAACATAATCGACTCCATTAATCAACGTTGTTACAAACTCATCATCTTTGGCAAACGGAAGATCATCAACACTTTCTGCACCAAAGAAATCTGAACCAATCTCCTTCATCTTTGCGATGCCTTCAGCTAAAACTGATTTAGGCATAGTGTTCCAATAAATCTTTTGGATCTGCCAGGTAGCCAACTCTGCGGCTCGCATTGCAACAAGGTGCGCCTTAATATGATCTGGGTGTCCATAGCCACCAATCTCATCGTATGTAATCAAAATGTGTGGCTTTATTTCTTCGATTATCTCTACCAATATTTTTGCAGCTGAATCAAGGTCTGCTTGCCAGAAAACATCTGGACGGGTGTTTGGTTCAGTCCCCATCATTCCGCTATCGCGAAACTTTGTAGTCGGTGCACCTAAGAATCGATAATCAGAAACGCCAAGTGCTTTCATAGCATCAGCTAATTCAGTTTCTCGATGTGCCCCAAGCAAATCTTGCTCACCACTTGCTAAATGAGAAAGTGCGGGGACCAAGACTTCGCCTTCTTCTCCGCGAGTGCAGGTTACAAGCGTGACTTCAGCCCCACGATCTGCATACAAAGCCATTGTTGCCCCGTTATTGATCGTCTCATCATCTGGATGTGCGTGCACCAAGAGGATGCGGAAGCCTTCATAGGAGCGGTTCATGTTTGGTAATTCTGCCGTACGATTAGACCAATGAGTAATTTAGACACATCCAACAAGGCTCGCTTGCCTCGCGACGAGCGACGGGCATTGTTGCTATCTGCCGCTCTTGAAGTCTTCACCGCTGCTGGATACCACTCAGCTGCTATGGATGAGATTGCAGATCGTGCAAGTGTCTCAAAACCAGTTTTGTATCAGCACTTCCCATCAAAGCTAGAACTGTATTTAGCGGTTTTGGATTTACACATTGATTCATTAGTTTTTGAGATTCAAAAAGCAATTGCGTCAACTCCCGATAACAAGGATCGAGTGTTGGCAACAGTTGATGCTTACTTTGCTTTTATTGAAAAAGAGGGCGAAGCCTTCCGATTACTTTTCGAGAGCGACATGAGCGTTGAACCCCAGGTTCGTGAACGCTTAAATCGAATGACTTACGACTGTGCCGCTGCTGCTAGCGCAGTTATTGCACTTGATACTGGCCTACCAAAAGAGGCATCAATGCTTTTGGGTGTTGGAATGATTGGTTATGCGCAAGTAACTGCTCGTCACTGGCTCGATCGAGATAGCAAGTTAAGTCGACAAGATGCAGTTGCATTGGTTTACAACCTTATGTGGCGTGGCATTTCAGGTTTTCCGCGCAACTAAAATCGTTAGGATTAAATAGATATGGCAACAACATTTGCTGACCTGCCCCTGCGCAGTCAAACAATTGAAGCATTACATGCCCACGGCTTCTTAGCCCCATTTGCTATTCAAGAAATGGTTCTACCAATTGCATTGGCAGATGGTGATGTCATCGGTCAGGCAAAGACTGGAACAGGAAAGACTCTTGCTTTTGGTATTCCGGTTATTGAGCGAGTCATCGCTCCACAAGATGCCGAGTGGGCTGATTTTGATAAAAAAGGTATGCCTCAAGTTTTAATTGTTGTTCCTACCCGCGAACTCTGTACTCAGGTAACTAAAGACATCGAAGAACTTGCTTCGAACCGCGGAATACGCACAGTCGCCGTTTATGGTGGTCGTGCATTTGAGCCACAAATTGAAGCCCTGCAAGCCGGAGTTGAAATTGTTGTTGGAACACCCGGGCGATTGTTGGACCTTTCTCGACAAGGTCAATTGAAGCTAAAAGAGGTTTCACGTTTAGTTTTGGATGAAGCTGATGAAATGTTGGACCTTGGCTTCTTACCTGATGTAGAAAAGATTTTATCTAGCACCCCAAATCGTGCCCAGACTATGTTGTTTTCAGCCACTATGCCGGGCGACATCATTGC
>JBIIQY010000071.1:0-3207 GCA_044341805.1 Candidatus Planktophila sp. | reverse complement strand
TGTTTTTGGGTCGCGAACAAAAGCGCGGACCTGTATTAAATGAAACTTCTATGGAAGCACTGGCTCGCAAGACTTTAGATGGCTTGAGCGTGCGCACCGTTAAATCAATTCGTCAAACTGTTTCATCTCTTTCTGGTGGACAACGTCAGACAGTTGCGATTGCTCGCGCGGTTCTTTGGAACAGCAAGGTTGTAATTCTTGATGAGCCAACTGCCGCCCTGGGTGTTGCGCAGACCGAACAAGTCTTAAACCTGGTTCGTCGCCTTGCAGATAATGGTTTAGCTGTAGTTCTGATCAGCCACAATTTAAATGATGTGTTTGAAGTTGCCGACAATATTGCCGCTTTGTATCTAGGAAACATGGCAGCCCAAGTAAACAAAAATGAGGTAATTCCGCGTCAGGTAATTGAGTTAATCACTACTGGAAAATCTGCTGGAGTCGATGCTCCAACTGCAAACACAGGAGCGAAAAAATGAGCATGGGCAACGAGGTTGAAGTTCCAACAATTAAGGGTGCAGCGGTTAATTACTGGGCACGCGTAAAGGCTGGAGATATCGGTTCTTTGCCAGCTGTTCTGGGCTTAGTAGTGCTCTGCTTGGTGTTTGGTTCGATGTCTAATGTGTTTTTAACACCCGGAAACTTTGCCAACCTGATAACCCAAGCGGCAGCCGTAATTGTGATCGCGATGGGACTTGTCTTTGTTCTTTTGTTAGGCGAGATCGATCTTTCAGCTGGTTACACCGCAGGTGTGACTGGTGCGGTTCTGGTTATCTTGATTACCAATGAAGGACATCCTTGGTATGTAGCACTCGTTGCAAGTATTGCAGTTGGTGTATTCCTTGGCTTCTTACTAGGCACATTAGTGGCCCGACTTGGAATTCCATCCTTCGTCGTTACTTTGGCCGCTTTCTTAGCTTTCCAAGGAATCCTGCTCTTGTTAGCTGGTGAAGGCGGAACAATTCGCATCGAAGATCCAACAGTTTTAGCGGTGCAGAATTCAAATATGTCACCAACAGTTAGTTGGATTTTCTTCCTAGTTGTTGCAGTTGCCTATGTTTTGTCGGGTCTTTCTTCTATGAACTCTCGCCGTAAAGCGGGTTTGAAGACTGAGCTCAAGAAACTGTGGATCATTAAGACTGCCGGGCTTTTGCTGATTACTGGTCTTGCTGTGTTTGCTTTGAATTTAGAGCGAAGCAATAACCCAGATCTAGTAAGTCTTAAGGGAATTCCATACGTGGTTCCAGTTATCTTGTTGCTACTTGTAATCGGAACATTTGTTTTGGGCCGTACCGCATTTGGTCGCCACATCTATGCAGTCGGTGGAAATGCAGAAGCTGCACGCCGTGCCGGCATTGATGTGAAACGAATCCGTATTTCGGCATTCATGATCTGTTCTGGTTTAGCAGCAATCGCAGGATTGATCTTTGCCTCACGTCAGAATTCAATTTCTCCAACAACCGGTGGAAGTTCAACGCTTTTGTACGCAGTTGGTGCAGCAGTTATTGGCGGAACATCACTATTTGGTGGCAAAGGAAAGATGCGCGATGCAATCCTTGGCGGCCTTGTAGTAGCTGTTATTGATAACGGCATGGGACTTTTGGGTTATGCAGCAGGTATCAAGTTCATCGTTACTGGACTTGTGTTGCTGATTTCTGCAGGAGTTGATGCGATTTCACGCCGCGGAGCTAATGCCACGTAGCGGGCTATAGACCCATCAAATGTTCTAGAGCTAGCTGATCAACGGCTTCATAACCGTAACCACGCTTGCCTGCAGCTTCTACATCGAAGGAATCTTTCGCAAGATCCTTCCATGTTTCACCTGCAGCAAGAGTTGGCTCTGCAAGTCCAGGAATGTTTGATTCCTTCATTGCAGCGATAACTCGTGAATCTGCACGGAATGCAGCTGCACGCTCCTTTAGAGCAAGGTAGGTGCGCATGTTTGCAGTTGCTGATTCCCAAACACCCTTATCGCTTTCAGTACGGGCTGGCTTGTAATCAAAATGCTTTGGTCCGCTGTAGTTGTAACGCTCCAGCAGATCGACCAAGAAGAATGCAGATTTCAAATCTCCATGACCAAAAACTAAATCTTGATCATACTTAGGACCATGCTGACCATTAAGGTCGATGTGGAATAACTTCTTGTGCCACAAAGCTTGGGCGATTCCATGAACAAAGTTAAGTCCAGCCATTTGTTCATGGCCAACTTCTGGGTTTAGTCCTACTAATTCTGGGCGATCCAAAGAGTTAATGAAAGCCAGGGCGTGACCAATTGTTGGCAAGAAAATGTCTCCGCGTGGCTCATTTGGCTTTGGTTCAATTGCAAATTTAATGTCATAACCATTGTCTGTTACAAATTCGCCCAGGGTATTGAAGGCTTCGCGGAAGCGATCAAGTGCAACGTAGGCATCCTTTGCACCATCTGATTCAGCACCTTCGCGGCCACCCCAACAAACATATGTTGTTGCGCCAAGTTCAACTGCAAGTTCGATGTTCTTCATGACTTTGCGAATCGCATAGCGACGGATGTCTTTGTCATTTGATGTAAATGCGCCATCTTTAAACACAGGATGGGTAAACAAATTTGTTGTCGCCATTGGCACCTTCATGCCGGTTTCAACAAGTGCTTTCTTGAAACGATCAATGTGTCCACGGCGAGAGCTGTCATCACTTCCAAATGGGATCAAGTCATCATCATGGAAGGTCACGCCATAGGCACCGCGGGCAGCTAATTCATTGACGGTGCGGACTGGGTCCAAAGCTTCGCGAGTTGCATCTCCAAAGGGATCACGTGCCTGCCAGCCCACTGTCCAGAGGCCAAATGTGAACTTATCTGCAGGTGTTGGGGTCAATGACATGGCTTGATGCCTTTCTCTACGTATCCGCCGTTTGGGTCACGGCCGTTTTGGAACATTGCTAACTTACCTCTAATCTTGTCCCCTATCCATACTTAGGCGGTAACGCTTTGGTAAGGGTTTGCGGGAGTGGTGAAATGGCAGACACGCAGGTCTTAGGAACCTGTGTCTTCGGACGTGCGGGTTCAAGTCCCGCCTCCCGCACACTATTGAAAGTTAGACTTTAGTTATGGCCAAGAAATCACCAGCCAAAATCAAAAAAGAAGCCGCTGAAATAAAGCGTGCCGCCGCCGCTCGCCGCGAAGAAAAGAAGTTACAAAGATCAAACTTTTCAGCTCAGACCGATTCATCAAAT
>JBIIQY010000070.1:0-3225 GCA_044341805.1 Candidatus Planktophila sp. | reverse complement strand
TTGAGAAAGAAGTTTGCACAATGAAGGTTCTTGGAGCATCTGTCTTAGTTGCAGAGAGTTTGACTTTGGGTTTTGCGATTTTGATTGCGATGAAAGATCAATCCCAGGCAGCAATTATTTATGGTTGCGTCGTTTCCTTCTTGCTTTTTGTTGCAGCTGGCCTATTGCGACTACCGGGTGGATTCGTGTTCGCTTCGCTGCTACAGGTTGCGATGATCGCTTTTGGATTTGTGGAGCCATCCTTCTTCATTATTGGGGTGGTTTTGATTGGTCTCTGGGTGGCAGCCATCATCGTGGGCCGTAAGGGTGAGGCTGCTCGCGCTGCCTTGCTGGCTGCGGAGCCTAAAAAACCCTAATAGACTAGGCAAGTGAGCACAGAGAAAACACTTATCCTGGTTAAGCCCGATGGCGTACGCCGCGGATTAGTTGGTGAAGTTATTTCCCGAATCGAAACTAAAGGTTATGCAATCGATGCGGTGCGTATGTTGCAAGCAGACGCAGCGTTACTTGAAAAGCATTACGCCGAACATCTTGGAAAACCATTTTATGAGCCACTCGTTGAGTTCATGATGTCAGGACCAATTGTTGCGATCGTTGCATCAGGAAATCGTGTTATCGAAGGATTCCGTTCATTAGCCGGTGCAACAGATCCAACTGTTGCTGCACCCGGAACTATTCGCGGAGATCTAGCTCGTGATCAAGGCACCAAAGTTTTACAAAACTTAGTTCACGGATCAGATTCACCAGAATCTGCAGCCCGTGAAATCCAGATTTTCTTTCCACAGTAATTCATTCCCCAAGAACAAAAAGCACAAGGAGTAAAGATGTCACAAGGAAGCAGAATGTCATTCATCGGTCGTGATATGGCCGTTGACCTAGGCACAGCGAACACGCTTGTTTATGTTCGCGGACGTGGCATTGTTTTGAACGAGCCATCAGTAGTAGCTGTTAACCAAGACACCGGTGGAATTTTGGCCGTTGGAATTGAAGCGAAAAAGATGATTGGCCGTACTCCTGGCAATATCGTTGCAATCCGTCCGCTTAAGGATGGCGTGATCGCTGACTTTGATACAACCGAACGTATGTTGCGTTACTTCATTCAAAAAGTGCACCGTCGTCGTTACTTGGCTAAGCCTCGTATCGTTGTGTGCGTACCTTCCGGTATTACAGGCGTTGAACAGCGCGCAGTAAAAGATGCTGGTTATGCAGCAGGAGCGCGCAAGGTTTACATCATTGAAGAGCCAATGGCAGCCGCAATCGGTGCCGGTCTTCCAATTCACGAGCCAACCGGAAACATGGTTGTAGATATCGGTGGCGGAACCACTGAAGTTGCAGTTATTTCACTCGGTGGAATCGTGACTTCTCTATCTATTCGTGTGGGTGGCGATGAGCTAGATCAGTCGATTATTAACTGGGTTAAGCGTGAATTCTCCCTGCTTTTGGGTGAGCGCACAGCTGAAGAAATCAAGATGGCAATCGGATCTGCTTACCCACTAGCTGGCGAAAATGATGCAGAAATTCGCGGACGCGATTTAGCAACAGGTCTACCAAAGACAATTGTTGTATCAGCTGCAGAAATTCGTAAGGCACTTGAAGAGCCTGTTAACGCAATTATTAACGCAGTAAAGAGCACCTTGGATAAGACTCCACCAGAGCTTGCTTCAGATTTGATGGACCGCGGAATTGTTCTCACCGGTGGTGGAGCACTTCTTAAGGGTCTTGATGAGCGCCTTCGCAAAGAAACCGGAATGCCAATTCACATTGCAGAGCGTCCATTGGATGCAGTTGCTGAAGGTTCCGGAAAGTGCATCGAAGAGTTTGAAGCTCTTGAGAAGGTTCTAATCTCCGAGCCACGTCGATAAGGCCAACCTTTAATGCGTAAGGGCGGTGAAGGTCGCGCACGTTTGTTGTTGGTGATCTTGATTGTTACTTCGTTGTTTCTGATCACTTTAGATTTACGTGGCGTAAAGGTGCTAGATGGTTTCAAGCAGGGAACTCAGACGGTTCTGTCTCCCTTCCAGCGTGCTGGAGCGGTCGTCTTAAATCCAGTCAAGAACTTCTTCTCTGACGTAACCAATCTTGGCCGCACCGGAAACCAGATCGAAAAGCTAGAGGCTGAAAACGCCGAATTGAAGATTCAGTTACTTAATCGCAAAAATGCTGATGCCCAACTGGCACAGCTAGAAAATATCTTGGATCTTGCAGGAACTGCTGGGTATAAAGTCGTCAATGCCAAAGTTATTAGCCAGGGTTCAAGTCAGTCTTTTTCTCAAACAATCACCATTGATTCCGGAAGCAATGCTGGTATTAAAAAGAATATGACAGTGCTTTCACAATTTGGTCTAGCCGGAGTTGTTAAAGATGTGTATCCAAATTCGGCATTGATTCAACTTGCAAGTGATTCAGCTTTCAAAGTGGGTGCGCGAATTGCCGGCACACAGCAAATTGGCATTCTTTCTGGACGTGGAAATCGTTCAGCTAGCCTGCAATTGCTGGATAATTCAACGACTGTAAAGGTCGGCGACGTTTTGCTCGCCCGTGGAAGTGTTGCAAATCGTCCCTTTGTTCCCGGCGTTCCTTTGGGTTACGTAAGCCAAGCAGATAACTCTGCCGGCGCGATCGCACAAACAGCAACCATTCGCTACTACACCAATTTTTCTACACTAGGCGTTGTGGCAGTTGTTGTCAGTGGTCCAACATCTGATCCAGGTGATGCATTGGTTCCAAAGAAGCCTCAAGTAACACCAGTACCTACAGTTACAGTCACTGTTACTCCATCACCTTCTGCAAACAATTAATCACGATGCTTACACGTCAAATCTCCGTCGCTACACCAATCTTCTTGCTGATCTTCTTAATTCAAGAGTCCGTTATTTCGCAATTTCGTTTACCTGGTGGTGGATTTTCAATTCTATTGATCTTCGCCTTAACGTGGGCGGTTTTGAGTCAACCAGAGGTGGCAGCGGTAATTGGCTTTGCATCTGGAATGTTGATGGATCTATCACAGAGTGCAAGCGGTCCCTTTGGTCAATGGACTTTGATTATGTTGCTGGCCGGTTATGCAATTTCTTACATTGGTTATGGTGATGACAATATTCATGCCAACGCAATTGGAATTGTCTTTTTTGTCGTTATCGCTAACTTCCTTGTTGAGATCGCATACTTGATTACTGGTGCATTACTTGGAGTTTCTATCGGTTCAATTGGGCAAATAGTTATCACTTT
>JBIIQY010000092.1:0-3240 GCA_044341805.1 Candidatus Planktophila sp. | reverse complement strand
TCAGTTTTCTCCTCTTTTTGTTGCACTACGGGTAGATTACAGACATGGAGTTCAAACTCAGCCCAAAGGCTGCCGAATACAGTGCGCGCCTTCAGAAATTTATGGATGAAAAGGTAATTCCGGCCGAAGCTGTGTTTCACCACCAACGTGCAGAGCTAATTGCTGCGGGTAAGCCACATGATTTGCCGGCAATTGTGGAAACCTTAAAGGCTGATGCAAGGGCGCAAGGTTTGTGGAACTTATTCTTGCCACATAGCCACGATCCGCATCATGGATTAACTGTTACTGATTATGCAACGCTGGCTGAAATCACTGGTTGGTCTGTAGAGATTGCACCAGAGGCGATTAATTGTTCAGCACCTGATACCGGCAACATGGAAGTTCTGGATATGTTTGGTACGGATGCGCAGAAAGAGCAGTGGCTAAAGCCTTTGCTAGAAGGAAAGATTCGTTCTGGGTTTGCGATGACCGAACCTGATGTGGCATCTAGTGATGCGCGAAATATCGAAACATCCATTGTCCGTGATGGTGATTCTTATGTGATCAATGGTCGCAAATGGTGGACTACTGGTGCGATGGATCCGCGTTGTCAGATTTTGATTGTTATGGGAAAGACCAATCCTGATGCTGATTCATACAATCAGCAATCGATGGTGCTGGTTCCGATCAATACGCCGGGTGTAACAGTTGAGCGCAACTTGCTTGTTTTTGGTTATGTCGATCAGCATGGTCACGCCGAAGTTACCTTTAAGGATGTTCGAGTTCCTGTTGCTAATTTGATTGGCGAAGAAGGCGCGGGCTTTGCAATTGCGCAAGCGCGACTTGGGCCAGGGCGAGTGCATCACTGCATGCGTGCAATCGGAATGGCAGAACGTGCACTATCGCTCATGATTCAGCGCGCTAATTCTCGGGTGGCGTTTGGCAAAGAGCTTTCACATCAGGGAACGATTCAGAATTGGATTGCAGAATCTAGAATTGAAATCGAACAAGCGCGTTTATTGGTCTTAAAGTGCGCCTGGATGATTGATACCCATGGCGCAAAGGCTGCACGTAAAGAGATTGCGCTGATCAAGGTTGCGATTCCTCGTATGGCACAGCAAGTTGTTGATCGTGCGATTCAGGTTCATGGCGGTGCTGGCGTAAGTCAGGACACTGTGTTGGCATCGATGTATGCAGGTATTCGCACATTGCGCATCGTTGATGGACCAGATGAGGTTCATATTCGCGATATTGCTCGCATGGAAATCAAACCTTATTTGGCATGAAAGATTTAACCCCGGTCCGTGAAGAGGATCGCTTTGATGTTGAGCGAATGCACAAATGGCTTGCGCCTTTTATTGGCGTGGATGTATTGCCAGAAGTCCAGCAGTTTCGAAGCGGTGCATCTAATCTGACATATCTGTTGCAGTATCCAGATCGCGAATTAGTACTGCGTAAGCCGCCAGTGGGAATGAAGGCGGCATCGGCCCACGATATGAAGCGCGAATTCTTGATTCAATCGCGGTTGCAACCGGTTTATCCCCTAGTGCCATCAATGGTTGCGATGTGTGATGATCAATCGGTCATGGGTTCTGATTTTTATGTGATGGAAAGAGTTGTCGGTGACATTTTCCGACGCGATGTTCCAGAAGGTGTAACACCGGCTGATGTTTCAGTGATGGCAGATTCATTGATCAATGGTTTGGTGCAGTTACACGCAGTTGATGCATCGATTTTGGCAGAACTAAACAAAGGCCCGGGCTATGTGCAGCGACAGGTCGAAGGTTGGTCAAAGCGTTATCGCAATGCGTTAACCGATGATGTTCCTAATGGTGAAAAAGTGATGGCGTGGTTAGAAGCTAACCGACCTGATGATGTTGCATCCTGTGTGATTCATGGTGATTGGCGCATCGACAATGTGGTCTTTGATTTAAAGCAAGCGCGCATTGTTGGCGTATTGGATTGGGAACTTGCAACAGTTGGTGATCCATTAATGGATTTGGGTTCGGCGCTGGCTTACTGGGTTGATCGTGATGATGATCCTGCATTTGCCGCGCTTCGTCGCCAACCAAGTCACTTGCCGGGTATGCCAACGCGAGCTGAATTCGTTGCAAAGTATTTAGAAAAAAGTGGCGTGCGTTGTGATGACTTCACTTTCTACGAAGTCTTTGGGTTGTTCCGCTTAGCTGTGATTATTCAACAGATTTGGGCGCGATATGTTGCAGGGCAAACTACTAACCCAGCATTTGCTGGCTTTGGCGATGCGTGCAATACCTTGATCAATCGAGCAGAGCGCTTGATCTAGTGGGTATCTGCAGGTAACAACCAAGAACGCATGGGATCAAATGAGAACTCTGCGTACTCGCCAACTTTAACAATCTCTTCAAAGATTGGGTCTGAAGCTACTGCGATGATTACACCGATCTCGGTTTCAATTCGGTACTCAACATGCTCGCCGTAGAAGACAACCTGCTTTACGCGACCCTGGGTGCCAGAGATTGACTGATTAGACGCTTGGGCCTCTTTAACGCGAATTGATTCTGGACGAACTAGCAGGATGCTCTTTTTGTTTAAAGCATCTGCGTGTGCAGGAACCTCAATTTCCTTACCAAGGACAGCGACTTTAGCCATGCCCGCAGATGAAGCTTTTACTGAGGCTACTTCTAAGAAGTTTGAAATGCCAATAAAGTCTGCAACGAAGACAGATGCTGGGCGTAGGTAAACCTCTGCAGGCAAACCGACTTGTTCAATCTTGGAATTTCGCATGACCACAATGCGATCAGAGATACTCATAGCTTCATCTTGATCGTGGGTTACGAAAATACTTGTAATGCCAAGGCGCTGTTGTACTTCACGAATTTCAATGCGCATCTGAGCACGAAGTTTTGCATCTAGGTTACTGAGCGGCTCATCAAAAAGCAGAACGCGCGGACGCATCACCATTGCACGGGCAAGTGCTACACGTTGTTGCTGGCCACCAGATAATTGGTTAGGCGAACGGTTTGCCATGCTTGTTAAGCTCATGGAATCAAGCACAGCTTCAACCTCTGTCTTTATTTGTGCAGCTGGCATTTTCTTAGTCTTCGGACCATAAGCAACGTTTTCGTAAACGCTCATGTGTGGGAACAATGCATAAGACTGGAACACCATTCCCATCGGACGCTTATCAGGAGTCAAGGCAGACATGTCTTGACCATCAAGCAAGATTGATCCTGCGGTCGGTGTTTCAAAGCCAGCGATCATGCGAAGCGTTGTTGTCTT
>JBIIQY010000069.1:0-3247 GCA_044341805.1 Candidatus Planktophila sp. | reverse complement strand
ATGTTTTTAATTGCAGCAAAGTTTCTTCGTGCATCCTCTGTTGCAACTTTGCTTCCTTCAATCAGATCCACATGACCTGTAGGGCCAACTGAATCAATTATTGCGGCGGTGAACAGACCAACGCCGCCGTAAAGATCTAGAACATGTTCTGTAAGTTTGAGTTGTGCGAATTCAAGAACTACATCAGTGAGAACTTCAGGTGCTCGTACATGGCTTTGCCAAAAAGATTCCTGACTAACTTCGAGAGTTCTTCCATGAACAGTTTCATGCAGAACGCTTTGACCTTCGGTAATTCTTGCCTTTTCTTCACCGCGCGTTGGAGCTAATGCGATGGTCCGCTCTCCTGAATTAGAAGCACTAATTTCAACTCGAACATCACCCTTGAGCGGACGTGCTGCAATTTCAGAAAAGTTCATACCTTTTACACAAATAATGCAATCATCGACGGCGGCGATGGAATGCGACCGAGATTTGTAAAAGCCTAATTTTCCATTTCGATTTGTGGTGGCGATTGCGCGGGTTCGCCAACCAATCGGATCTCCCACCTCTTCTACTTCGACACTGATTTCCTTTTTGGCGATCCTAGAGAACTGTTCCGTGATGACATCAGACTTAAGCGTTCTTTGATGTGCCGGAGTTATATGTTGGAAGTCGCAACCTCCACACCCCAAGCGGTGTGCGTACTTACATGGCGGCTCGACTCTAAACTCGGATGGTTGCGAGACGGAAACTACATCTGCGCGATTAAAGGAGGAGCCAGTGCTTGTAACTTCGATAGTGCACTGCTCGCCGGGAATAGCGTGCCGTACAAAGATAACTGCCCCGTCGTGACGGGCTATGAAATGTCCTCCGTGCGCGACCTTTTCAATAGTGACATCGAGCAAATCACCAGTTTTTAGCGCTGAACTCTTATCGGATGCCATAGAAGGAAGTTTATGGGTGTAAGTTACTTCCTGTGCACGTTGTAATCATGGGTTGCGGTCGAGTTGGTTCGTCACTGGCCATCGAACTCGAAGCCGCCGGACACACGGTCTCAGTAATTGACCAAGCCCGCGAAGCTTTCCGTCGTTTAGGTCCCAACTTCAAGGGACGCACTGTGACTGGTGTTGGATTTGATAGAGACACACTTCTAGAAGCAGGCATTCAAGAAGCAGATGCTTTTGCAGCTGTTAGTAACGGTGATAACTCAAATATTTTGGCGGCACGTGTTGCTCGCGAAACATATGGCGTTAACAACGTTGTTGCGCGAATCTACGATCCAGGTCGAGCAGAAATTTATCAACGTTTAGGTATTCCAACGGTTGCAACGGTCTTGTGGGCAACTGATCAGATTTTGCGCCGATTAGCTCCCGAAGGTTCCAGATCTGAATGGCGCGATGCCACAGGAATGGTGCAATTGTGTGAAGTCCATCCCCAGGATGATTGGTACGGGCGCCCTATTCTTCTGATCGATGCAATGACACCTGCTCGAGTGGCCTTTATTACTCGTCTGGGTGAAGGTTTAATCCCAGATGAGCACACTGTTTTGCAGCAAGGCGATCTGGTCCATGTGATGGTTTCGGATAATGATGTTGCTCGTACCGAAGAAATCCTTGCAAGTAGCCCAGAAGGTGAACGTTAATGAGAATTGCGATTGCAGGAGCCGGAAATGTGGGACGAGCGATTGCTCGGGAACTTTTAGACAATGGTCATCAAGTTCTCTTGATTGACAAGGATCCTAAAGCGTTGAAACTAGAGAGTGTCCCGGATGCCGAATGGTTGATGGCAGATGCTTGCGAAATCACATCCCTAGATAATGCGCACCTAAATAACTGCCAAGTTTTGGTTGCGGCAACAGGTGATGACAAGGCAAATCTTGTTACATCCTTACTTGGCAAAACCGAATACGGCGTGCCACGTGTTGTTGCCCGTATCAATCATCCAAAGAACGAGTGGCTTTTTGATTCCTCATGGGGTGTGGATGTTGCTGTATCAACTCCGCGAATTATTGCCGCCCTTGTTGAAGAGGCAGTAAGCGTGGGCGATGTTGTTCGCTTATTCTCATTTAGAAAAGGCCAGGCGAACCTGGTTGAACTTACCTTGCCAGATGGTTCTGCCTGTATCGGAAAAACAGTCGAAGAAATCGAACTTCCAGAAAATGCAGCACTAGCTGCCATCGTTCGCGATGGTCGAGTCATTACTGCGAAAGCACATGATGTTTTTGCTGCTGGTGACGAACTTCTCTTTGTTGCATCTGCTGACGCCGAGGCTCAGATTAAAGCCTGCTTTATCTCTTAATCCGAAACTTTTTGCGCAGGCGGTCCGGCCTTAATTACCAACCACGTTGCATATGCCGTAATGAAAAACAATGGATAACCCATCGCAAGATTTACGGTGCCCAAGAGATTGACATTTCCGCTTCTGTAAATCGGATATTGAACAGCAATTCGAACAAAGAACATCGCAACCCACAACCAACTTGCCTTGATATACATCTTCTTTCGAGCTGGGTTATTGCGCCACGTAAAGTTTTCTCCCAGTAACGGTCCTAAGACCACACCTAAAATCGGCCAGCCAACAAGGTTTGCAATCAAATAAACGGTTCCGTAGCCAAGGTTTGTGAGTAACTTTGGAATGTAAAAGTCTTCCGCGTTACCGCTGCGATTAGCAAAGTACGCACATATGAGAACACCGATTACTCCAGAAACCGAGTGCTGGATTGTTTCTTTTTTGATCAACCTAAAGATCGCCAACACTAAAGACAAGGAAAGTGCAGCCCAAGTTGCAGTAGAAACCTCTTTAGTAAAGTTAAAAACAATCAAGAAAACTACAGCTGGAACGCCGGAATCAATCAGCCCTTTTTTGCCGCCCAAAGCGTTAACAACTTTGTCACGATCTTCATCATGCTGGCTCATGCGCGACCCGTTGATCCAAAACCATCAGTGCCACGGCCTGAACCTGGCAAATCTTTAACTTCCACAAATTCGGCTCGCTCTACCTTTTGAATTACAAGCTGTGCGATGCGGTCACCCTTTTTGAAAGTTATGGCTTCGTTCTGATCATGGTTAATCATGATGCACTGAAGTTCACCTCTGAAGCCGGCATCAACTGTGCCTGGAGCATTAACCATAGTTACTCCATGCTTGATGGCTAAACCAGAACGAGGATGAACAAAAGCTGCATATCCATCAGGCAAGGCAATAGAAATGCCAGTGGGCACTAGTGCTCGCTCCCCCGGATTTAAGGTGATATCAATTCTGGTCACAAT
>JBIIQY010000019.1:0-11744 GCA_044341805.1 Candidatus Planktophila sp. | reverse complement strand
TAGAGACCTCATACAAGAACAAGGAAAAGGGCAAGGCTGTAGTTGAGCTTGCTGAGTACTTGCTCTCACCAGAGTGTTCACTAGGTGCAGCCTCAACTGGCTTCGTCGTGGTTGAAGGAACATTCCTTGCTAAGGCGAAAGAATTGATCGCCCGCGCTAACAAGTAATCTAAAACTCAATAAATAAATAAAAGAACCCAGGGCAACGAGGGTGGCCCTGGGTTCTTTTCTGCCTTAAAGCAGTAGATCAAGAAATCAATTGCGCGCCTGGCAGGAATCGAACCTGCGACAACCCGCTTAGAAGGCGGGTGCTCTATCCGACTGAGCTACAGGCGCTTGTAGGAGGGTCGTAATGCATAGTCTACCCGTGACAACCACTAAGGTTTCATTCCATGGCTGAGTTCATTTACACGATGAAGAAGGCGCGTAAAGCGCACGGTGACAAGGTCATCCTTGATGACGTCACGATCATGTTTTATCCAGGGGCAAAGATTGGCGTGGTTGGTCCCAACGGTGCGGGTAAATCCACCGTCTTGCAGATCATGGCCGGATTACAGCAACCTTCAAATGGTGAGGCATACCTAACTCCTGGTTACACAGTTGGAATTTTGTTGCAGGAGCCAGTTCTTGATGAGACAAAAAATGTCATCGATAACGTTAAAGAGGGTGTAGCCGAAACTGTTGCGATGCTTGCGCGCTTTGATGAAATCAGCGCCGAGATGGCAAACCCTGATGCAGATTACGACAAGTTGTTAGCTGAAATGGGAGAGCTGCAAGAGCAGCTTGATCACCGCAATGCCTGGGAATTGGATTCTCAATTAGAACAAGCCATGGATGCACTTCGTTGTCCACCAGCTGATGCAGATGTTTCAGTGTTATCTGGCGGAGAAAAGCGTCGCGTTGCTTTATGTAAGTTGTTGTTGCAAGCACCAGATTTGTTGCTTCTTGATGAGCCTACAAACCACTTGGATGCAGAATCTGTTTTGTGGCTTGAACAGCATCTCAATAAGTACGCCGGCGCAGTTGTGGCGATTACGCACGATAGATATTTCTTGGACAACGTTGCGCAGTGGATTCTAGAACTCGACCGCGGTCGCGCGTATCCATATGAAGGAAACTATTCGACTTACCTTGAAACTAAAGCAGCACGCCTAAAGGTTGAAGGTCAAAAAGATGCAAAGCGTGCAAAGCGTTTGGCTGAAGAATTGGACTGGGTTCGCCAAAATGCAAAGGGTCGCCAAGCTAAGTCAAAGGCGCGTCTGGCACGGTATGAGGAAATGGCAGCCGAAGCAGACAAGATGCGTAAGTTGGACTTTGAAGAAATTCAGATTCCACCTGGACCACGTCTAGGAAATGTTGTTATTGAAGTTAATAACTTAACTAAGGGCTTTGGGGATCGCGTACTTATTGAAGATCTCTCATTTACTTTGCCACGAAACGGAATCGTTGGAATCATCGGACCTAACGGTGCGGGTAAAACAACACTATTTAAGACTTTGATGGGCATGGAGCAAGCCGATTCAGGCAGCGTAAAGATCGGTGAAACTGTAAAGATTTCATATGTTGATCAGAGTCGCGGCGGAATCGATCCTAAGAAATCATTGTGGGAAGTAGTTTCAGATGGCAATGACTTTATTAAGGTCGGCCAAGTTGAAATGCCTTCACGCGCATATGTTTCATGCTTTGGTTTTAAGGGTCCAGATCAGCAGAAAGCTGCGGGAATCCTTTCAGGTGGTGAGCGAAATCGCTTGAACTTGGCGCTCACACTGAAGCAAGGTGGAAACCTATTGCTTCTGGATGAGCCAACAAATGATCTTGATGTGGAAACACTGGGTTCACTTGAAAATGCGCTGCTGGAATTTCCAGGGTGTGCCGTTGTGATCTCTCACGATCGTTGGTTCCTTGACCGCGTAGCAACTCACATTTTGGCCTATGAAGGTGATGCAAAGTGGTTCTGGTTTGAAGGAAACTTTGAAAGCTATGAAGCAAACAAAATAGAGCGTTTGGGCTCTGAAGCATCACGCCCTCATCGCATGACATATCGAAAGTTGACACGTTAATGAGATCTCAAAACAAACAGTATGTTCGTTGGGGTGACCTTGATGCATTTGGTCATGTAAACAATGCAACCTATTTGGTCTATGCCCAAGAAGCACGTTATGCCTGGTCGAAAATGCTCGAGATGGTTGTGGCACGAGCTGAAGTAGATTTTGTTGCACCGATTTACACAGGCGATTTTTATCTCGATATCGAAATCTGGGTAAATAAAATTGGAAACTCATCTTTCGGCCTTACTTATGAGATGAAAAATGGTGATGAATTAGTAGCACGAGTTAAAACAGTTCAAGTAACAGTCTCTATGGATACAAAGAAATCTCGGCCCATCAATGATGCTGAGCGAGAGTTCTTGACTCAATATCTCGAAACGGAGCAGTAATGAGCCCTCTAGCATCGCGTGCAGAACGTCCTTGGTGGAGAGATGCGGTTACCTACCAAATTTATCCACGCTCATTTGCGGACTCAAATGGTGACGGCATCGGCGATGTTGAAGGCATTCGCTCACGTCTTCCTTACTTACATTCACTAGGTATTGATGCAATTTGGATTTCACCTTGGTATCCATCACCACAACATGATCACGGCTATGACGTATCGGATTACATGGATATCGAGCCTGCTTACGGAACGCTGGCGCAGGCAGAACAATTGATCAAAGAGGCACATGATTTCGGTATCAAATTAATCGTAGACATCGTTCCTAATCACACATCAAGTGAACACAAGTGGTTCAAAGAAGCGTTGGCTGCAAAGCCAGGATCAAAAGAACGTGATCGTTACATGTTCCGTGATGGCAAGGGACCTAATGGAGATTTGCCACCGAACAACTGGGAAGCAGTATTTGGCGGGCCGGCTTGGCATCGCATTACCGAAGCTGATGGCACACCAGGTCAGTGGTATTTACACCTGTTTGCAGTAGAACAACCAGATCTGAATTGGGAAAATCAAGAAGTAAAAGATCACCTAGAAGATGTTTTGAAGTTTTGGCTAGATCGTGGTGTTGATGGTTTCCGTATCGATGTTGCACATGGAATGGTGAAAGAAGCAGGTCTACCAGATATTCGCATCGATCCAACTGCAACGATGCTGGGAACAGAACACAAACCTTTCTGGGATCAAGAAGGCGTTCACGATATCTATCGTTCATGGCGCAAGATTTTTGATTCATACCCAGGAGATCGTATGGCTGTGGCAGAAGCGTGGGTGAGTCCTGCATCTCGCATTGCTCGATATGTTCGTGCAGATGAACTTCAGAACTCATTTAATTTCGAAATGCTAACAACATTGTGGGATGCCGCAGAGATCAAGAAGAAGATTAATAACTCGATTGAAGCGTTAGCCGAAGTTGGCGCACCAACATCGTGGGTCTTTAACAATCACGATGTTGTGCGATCTGTTGATCGCTTAGATCTCGGGCTTACCAATCACGGCAATACAACCTTGTCACGTCAAGGTGATGCATCAAAGCTCAACATTGCTCGCGGAACTTTGCGTGCCCGCAGTGCAACTTTGATGACACTGGCATTGCCTGGTGGAACTTATCTTTACCAAGGTGAAGAACTAGCGCTGCCAGAAGTTCGCGATTTACCTGAAGACCGTTTAACTGATCCGCGTTGGAAGATGAGCGGGTTCCAGGATCGCGGTCGTGATGGTTGTCGAGTTCCTTTGCCTTGGTCATCTGACCCCAAGGGTGGATTTGGTTTTTCAACTAATGATTCATTAAAACTCAATGAAACATGGTTGCCACAATCACCATGGATGGGCAAGTACGCAGTGGATACCCAAGATGGTGTTGAAGGTTCAACGCTAACTATGTATCGCGAAGCTCTTGCTATTCGTAAAGCAGAAGCAGGTCTT
Organism: Candidatus Planktophila sp.; assembly: GCA_044341805.1. Taxonomy (GTDB): domain Bacteria; phylum Actinomycetota; class Actinomycetes; order Nanopelagicales; family Nanopelagicaceae; genus Planktophila. Next base: position 7,830 of record JBIIQY010000019.1, on the reverse strand, counting down.
GGCGATGGTCCAATGGAATGGATCGAAGCGGGTAAAGATGTTGTCGCTTTCGAACGCCCAGGAGATTTCGCGTGCTACATCAACTTTGGCGCACCAATTCAGTTGCCAAGTAACAGTCAGATTCTTGTTGCAAGTGGTCCAGTAACAGGACACACATTGCCAACTGATACAGCTGTTTGGGTGCGATTGATTCCATGATGCCAAATTCTGCGCTTCAACATAGAACCGTAAGGACTCTTGCAAGCGCGCAGGTTTTAAGCGGTGTTGGCGTTGCAGGAACTGTTGCAGCTGGCTCACTTCTTGTTTCATCGATCACTGATTCAGAAACCTTGGCCGGACTTGCACAAACAAGTGCGGTTCTGGGAGCTGCAGCTCTAGCTTTACCTCTTGCGCGTTTAACTGCCAGAGGTGGGCGCAGATTGGCACTATCAGTTGGTTACACCGCAGGTGCGATTGGTTCGATATTTGCAATCCTAGGCGGGGCACAACGCAACATCTTTTTGATGTTGCTAGGAACCTTCATGGTCGGTGCAGCATCTGCCGCTGGATATCAAGCACGATTTGCTGCAATTGATTTAGCAACGGATCAAACCCGCGCAAAGCAGCTGTCTTTTGTTGTGTGGGGTTCAACAATTGGCGCCGTAGCGGGCCCAAATCTGATGGAGCCTGCTGGAAACTTGGCTGAAAACTTTAATTTACCGCGTTTGGTTGGACCCTATTTGATCTCGGCAACGACGCTTGCTTTGGCAACAATTGTTATTGCAATCTTTCTTCGACCAGACCCTTACTTAGTTGCAAATAAAGAGTCAGTTACGAAGCTAGAAAAGGGCGACACCAAGAAAGCGCTGAAACACATTCGCAATAACCCCAAAGCACTTTTTGCGATTCTTTCAATTGCTATTGGCCACGTTGCGATGGTGTCAGTCATGGTGATGACACCGGTTCACATGGCACATGTTGATGTGACGCTAACTGTCATTGGTTTAGTAATCAGCATCCACGTTTTAGGTATGTATGCCTTTTCTCCACTTGTTGGTGCGCTCAGCGATCGTTTAGGTCGCATTCGAGTTATTCAAATCGGAATTGCAACTTTGCTGCTTTCAACTGTGATTTCTGGCTTTGCCCGTGCAGATGATGCTTACACTCTTGGCGTTGGGTTGTTTTTACTAGGACTCGGTTGGTCATGCACGCTTATCGCAGGCTCTGCACTTTTATCTGAAAGCGTGGAATCAACATTCAAGGCGTCATCACAAGGTGCAAGTGATTTAGTAATGAATCTTTCTGGTGCAGCAGGTGGCGCGCTAGCAGGAGTAATTATTGGAACACTTAGCTATGGCTGGCTATGTTTCTTTGCTGCCGTTCCAGTGCTAGCACTAGGCCTGCGCTCTCTTAAACTCCGCTAGCCTTTACGTATGAGCACTTTTTATGAACAAGTAGGCGGAGAAAAATTCTTCGCAGATCTTGTGTCTCAGTTTTATGCAGTGGTTGCAACCGATCCTATTTTGCGTCCGATGTACCCTGAAACAGATATGAAAGGTGCTGCACAACGTTTGCAGTGGTTTCTAGAACAATATTGGGGCGGACCAAGCACGTATCAAGAAAATCGCGGGCATCCACGTTTGCGAATGCGTCATGCTGAATTTCCCATTACCCAAGCAGCCCGTGATGCCTGGCTAAATGCCATGCACCAAGCAGTTAATGGAGTCGAGGTGGATGCTGCACTAAAGGCAGAACTTTGGATCTACCTAGAGCTCGCAGCGAATTCGCTAGTCAATCAACCAGATTGAGATTGATTTCCAACCTTTAGAATTTCACCATTACGTAAATACCACAAAGTGCCTTGACCATCGCGAACAGTTGTAACACGCAGGCCAACTTTTTCTACAACACCTTCAATTTCCAATACAGAAACTGAATCACCTACGCCATATTGGTCTTCAATCAACATAAAGATTCCAGACAATATATCGCGCACTAAAGTTTGTGCACCTAAACCAAGTGCAACACCGACAACACCAGCCGATGCAATAAGTGGTCCTAAATCAAAACCAAACTCGCCTAGTGCCATGGCAAGAGCGATGATCCAGGTTGCTGACTTAAGAGTTGCAGTGAGCACCCCACCCAAAGTGGTTGCGCGCTCTTTTTGACGTGAAACGATGTTGCGCGGTCCTGGAACTAAATCCGCCGCAGCTAACTTGGCCATGGCGCGTGCAATTGCCCGTGTTCCAAAGGATTGGACCAGGATCGCTGCCACCAGGATTGTTACAACTCGAAGGGGAGTACCCGCCATCCAGTCCAGAAATTCACGCACAGTCTCACTCATAATGACAAGACTGTATCCAAATATTTACCCAAAAGCCCTCATCAAATACCCACGCGGTCGGGTGTTTTGGTGCAAGATAACCCAATCGGCACGAGCCACGCGCCAGATCGGGAGCGATGAATGTCGCGCACACTAGTTCTGAACGCCACCTATGAACCATTGGGTGTCATCACGGATCGTCGCGCGCTCATTTTGGTTCTCAACCACAGAGCAACAATGGTTGAAGATTCTGGCGAAGTTTTACGTTTTGCTGGCGGGCAAATTTCTTTGCCATCGGTAGTCAGACTCAATAAATTTGTTCGAATTCCATATCGTCATGCAGTTCCACTTTCTCGTCGCGCAATTTTTGCTAGAGATGGTGGCCGATGTGTTTATTGCTCCGCACCTGCAACTTCGATTGATCATGTGATTCCGCGCAGTCGTGGTGGTGGGCACAACTGGGAAAACGTTGTTTCAGCTTGTCACAAGTGCAATCACCTAAAGGCCGACAAACATTTAAAGGAATTAGGGTGGCGATTACGCACTCTTCCACGCGAACCAGTTGGGGCGGCTTGGAGAATCCTTGGAACTGGTCGCACAGATCACAGGTGGTTGCAGTACCTAGAGCCATTTGGTGTGGCTGCGGCAACGGCGTAAGTAAATTACACTTTTCCCATGAACAATAACGAAGGTCCAATTGTCGAGTTCCCTGGAATGTCAGTTCTCGAAACTGTTGTAACTTTTTTCATAGTCCCAACGGTTATGTTTGTTGTGATCTCAGTTCTTGCTTATGCGATGTCCAAGCCTCGAAAGGCTAAGACATCTTCAATCACAACAATCGAATAGCTGATTGTTTAGGCTTGGCGATCTAGCGCTTGCACCTTTAGGGCGCGGATTAATCCATCCTGAGACTCTTTAACAAGTTTACGAAGCACCGCCGGAGAATCTTTTCCAGCACCATTGAGCCAAGTATTTGTGGCATCAACGGTTGATTGCTTCACAATCCAGGTTGGGTAGAAACCAGAAACATACTTGGCAGCGCCTTCATATGACTTGGATTCCCAAGCATTAATGAGGTTGTCAAAGTAAAGATTTACAAAAGGCTCCAGTAAATCGCGCTGAATTGGACGCTGGAATCCAGCTACCAACGCGCTTCTCATCGATGTAACGATGTCTTCATTAAGAACCTTATTGAACGCATACGCCTTTGCCTCGTTATTTGGCATAGCTGCAAGACAGGTCTCGAAAGCGATGTTTCCAGTAGTTGTGTTGTCCTTAGCAAGTTCTGCATCTAATTCGCCCCTGTTTGTCGCTCCCCGCTCAGTAAGTGCGATCAGGAAATACCAACGCAGATCAGCATCAACCTTTAATCCGGGTGCGCTTCCGTTTAGCAGCTCACGTATTTTTGCTGTTTGCTCAGCTGTGTGTGCATTGATGGCAAAGGAGCGAGAAATAAGTAACTGAAGATCGCTGCCGGGTGCTGAGCTCTGAGTTAATGCCCACAAACCATTAGCTAGCTTCTCGCGGTATGCAGCACGGTTTGAATCCTTTGCATATGCCTCTACTGAAGTATTTAATTGCATCAAGACGATGTTGACGATCGCATCATCAGTTTCTCCCGCAAGCCCATTTAGAGCTATTTCAATGAAATCAGATGTTGAGATTTCAGCATCGCGGTGCATATCCCAAATAGATGCCCAGCACAGTGCGCGCGCAAGTGCATCATCAAACTTTCCTAGATGAGTTTTGAGCGTTGCAATTGAGCGATCATCAAAACGAAGCTTGGCATATGAAAGATCGCGATCATTGATCAACAATAGATCTGCAACCTTCTCACCAGCTAGATCTGCAACAACAGTTGCTGCTCCAGCAACATCTAATTCGACGCTCTTGCGAAGTTGCAAGGAATCGCTCTTGATGTCGTAAAGACCAACCGCTAATCGGTGCGGGCGAAGTTCCTTTGAATCCGCAGGAACAAGTGGTGTTTCTTGTGTGATTGTGATGCTCTTATATACATCGCCTTCAATCTCCAAAGCTGGGCGTAAAGTGTTTACACCTGCTGTTTGCAACCAGGTATTCACCCAGCTATCAAGCTTGCGACCGCTAGATGCTTCCAGTTCAACCAAAAGATCTTCAAGAGTTGTGTTTCCCCACGCATGCTTTGCAAAGTACTTCTGCAGACCTGCAATGAATTGCGGGCGGCCAACGTGTGCAACTAGTTGGTGCAGAACAGATGCACCCTTTGCGTAGGTAATTCCATCAAAGTTTGCATTAACTGCTTCCATATCAACCATGTCAGCAATAATTGGGTGCGTAGAAACTAACTGATCTTGGCGGTAAGCCCAGTTCTTACGTGCAGAGTTGAATTCTGACCATGCGCCCTTGAAGCGTGTTGCTTCAGCTAACGCCAAATAAGAGGACCATTCAGCAAATGATTCGTTGAGCCATAGATCGTCCCACCATGACATGGTGACCATGTCGCCAAACCACATGTGTGCCATCTCGTGCAAGATTGTGTTTGCTCGAGACAGGTATGCCTTATCTGGCATGTGGCTACGGAACACCAATACATCTTCGCGGAATGTAACTGCTCCAGCGTTTTCCATTGCTCCAAAGTTGAAGTCAACAACTGCGATCTGGTCGTACTTTTCGAATGGATACGCCAAACCAAAAGTCTTTTCAAAGTATTCAAAACCTTGTTTAGTAATCAAGAAGATATCTTCAGGATCTAGGTACTGCATCATCGACTTGCGGCAGAAGATTCCAAGTGGAATCTCCTTTTGTCCCTTGTACACATCATGAACAGATGAGTAAGGGCCAGCAATCAAGGCATCCAAGTAAGTTGAAATACGAGGCGTAGTTGAGAACTTCCATTCAACTAGATCTCCCTTTGCAACCTTTGATTCGACTGGGTTGTTTGAAACTGCTTGCCAATGTCCTGGCGTTGTAACAGTTAATGAGAAAGTCGCCTTAAGTGCTGGCTGATCAAAACAAGGGAACATGTTACGGATATGTGCAGTCTCACCTTGTGAATACAAGTAAATCTCGCCATCGGACGGATCAACAGAACGCTGTAGGCCTTCTCCGGACTTTGAATACTCTGCTTCGATCTCGATCACCAAGAGATTATCTGCAGCCAAGTTAGTTAGAAAAATGCTTTCACCATCAAAGTTGCTGGTATCAACGGCGACTCCGTTAAGAGTTGCACTAATTACTGAGCGGCCAACCGCATCAATAAAGGTTGCAAAGCCAGGCTTGTTGCAAGTAAATGAAACTTCGGACTTTGAGTAGAAGGTTTCCTCGCCCTTTGTAACATCAAGAGTTACGACATAACTGTTTACATAAAGATGGTCGGCACGCTCTTTTGCTTCGGCACGGCTCAAATTTAGTCCTGGCACTTGGATCTCCTTCGGTGATTTTGTAGGTTCATATCCAACCATGACAGAGTTACCCTATGGAACGCCCTTCGGTACGCAGCTACAGCATCCGTGGTTCCCGAATTACAGATGCTCAACGTATGGCCAAAGATGCCCTACAACAAGTACATGGGATTGAGTTCAAACAAGAGCAAATAAACATTCCTGAGATTTTTCCAACCAGTGAAAAAGTCATCATGGAGATTGGCTTTGGAATGGGTGAGGCCACGGCCATTATTGCCAAGAATCACCCCAATAATGGATATATCGCAGTCGATGTTCATCCACCGGGAATTGGTAAGTTGCTAGCTCGCATTGTCGAAAATGATTTAACAAACTTAAGAGTTATTGAAGAAGATGTTCATGTTGTTTTGCAGCACATGGTCGCCGATGAATCTCTAGATGGAATTCACCTTTTCTTTCCAGATCCGTGGCCTAAGAAGAAACACAACAAACGCCGAATAGTTAACGAAAGTTTCCTGTCGCTAATTCATCCAAAGATTAAAACAGGTGGATTTATTCACATTGCAACCGATTGGGTTCCTTACGCACACAGCATTCAAGAAGTTTTTGCGGGTTCAACTTTGTTTACTGGGGGAGTCATCGAAAAACCCGAATGGCGACCGGTAACACGATTTGAAGGCCAAGGAATTGATAAAGACCACGCCGTTAACGACATGATGTACACAAAGGTTTAAAGCGAACCTTCATTTTCATACTTAGCAATCTTGTTGATTCGGCGAACATGGCGCTCATCATTTGAAAACGGTGTTTCGATAAAGGCATCAATAATCGCTTTGCAATCTTCAATCGAATGCATGCGCCCACCGATACCAACAACATTTGCATTGTTGTGATCACGGCCAAGCTTTGCTGTTTCAACGCTCCATGCTAGAACGGCGCGTACGCCCTTAACTTTGTTTGCTGCGATCTGCTCGCCGTTTCCAGAACCACCAAGAACAATTCCAAGGGATGAAGGATCAGCAACAGTTGCTATCGCCGCTGGAATGCAAAAATCTGGGTAATCATCTACTGCGTCATATTCGTGAGGCCCATGGTCCTTTACATCGTGACCTTTGCTTTGCAAATACTCAACAAGTGCTGCTTTTAGTTCTAAACCAGCGTGATCGCTACCAATATGAATGCGCATGTGCTCATCTTGCCACGGCAATAGAAAAACCCGCCAAGTGATTGCTCACGTGGCGGGTTTTTCCACTTCCTAAAGGGAAGCGAGTTTAGAAATTATGCACCTGGCGCTTTTGGAGCGATGCCTTGCTTTCCAGCCTTCGCTGGCTTAGCTGCCTTCTTTGCAGCACGCTCTGCTTGCTTAGCAGCACGTACTTCATCAAACTTCTTTGAAATAGCATCTGCTTGTGCTTGCGTGATTGTTCCTGCCTTAACTAGATCTGCAAGAACAGTGGCCTTTACTAAGCCTTTATTAACTCCATCATGTGCTGATGCGAATCCTGTTGATCCAGCTGTTAGTGCTGCAATTGTGATTGCAACCGCTGCCAATCTTTTCTTTGATGACATATGCATTTCCTTTCGTAAGTACTGCTTGTCCTGACCCCTCGTCATCGACTACCCGTAATAAACAGGTTCACCCTGAGAATTTTAGGGACTGAACCTGTGTAACGCGGCAGAGAAAAAGTTTTATTTTCGTGGGGGTACCCCCGTGGTTACGCGTAAACCTTGTTCTGAAACCGTTATTCGCTAAGGATATTCACAGGTTCAGACTTGATTCCCCAAACAGAAAGATTGGTGAACCATGAAAGGCAACAGATTCTTTGTCGCGATTGCACTTATAACCTCACTCGCGATACTTCCGTCAGCTATCGCAGGTGAAAAGGCAAGCAACAAAGCAGCTGGACCATCGCCGACAACCGTTGTCAACACAATTCTTAGTGGTGCAGGTGTTCCCTCAAAGACCTTGGGAATTAATGGTGATTTTTATATTGATACAAAGAACTTAAATCTATATGGGCCAAAGACAAAAGGTGTTTGGAAAATTACAACTTCTCTTAAATCACGTGAAGTTCCAGTTGTCGCAAATGTAATTGGAGAATCTGGTGCAATGGGACAGACAGGTGAAAAAGGTGCTACTGGTGAAAA
>JBIIQY010000068.1:0-3329 GCA_044341805.1 Candidatus Planktophila sp. | reverse complement strand
GGCAACCAGGTCAAGATCGTTGGTTGGTATGACAACGAATGGGGTTACTCAAACCGCCTCGTTGACTTGATCGATTACGTTGGCAAAACTCTGTAATGCCAGATCTTTCAACAATTGATGTAGCAGGGAAGCGAGTCTTTCTGCGCTGTGACCTTAATGTTCCTTTGAAAGAAGGTGTCATTAAGGATGATGGGCGTATCAAAGCCTCGCTTCCTACTATTCAAGCTCTGCTTGAAAAAGGTGCATCACTTGTTATTGCTGCACATCTTGGTCGTCCAAAGGGTGAACCAAAGCCTGAACTTTCACTAGCACCTGTAGCTAAGCGTTTATCTGAACTACTAGGACGTGAAGTGAAGTTCACTGGCCAGGTAACTGGTCCAGTGGTAACGGCTGCAGCACATTCATTGCAGGCAGGTGAAATTCTGCTTCTAGAAAATATTCGCTTTAGCGCGGCAGAGACCAGCAAAGAAGAATCAGAGCGCGCAACATTTGCGCAAGAGCTTTCTCAACTAGCAGATGTCTATGTGGGCGATGGTTTTGGTGCGGTTCATCGCAAGCATGCATCAGTTTTTGATCTACCTCAATTGCTTCCACATGCTGCAGGAAAGTTGGTTGCAGCCGAAGTTGAAGTTCTTAAGAAACTGACGCAGAACCCGGAGCGCCCATATGGTGTACTCCTTGGTGGAGCAAAAGTTTCAGACAAGCTCGGCGTCATTGAAAACTTGCTAAGCAAGGTAGATGTATTGGCTATCGGCGGTGGAATGGTTTTCACTTTCCTCAAGGCCCAAGGCAAGGAGATCGGAACTTCACTTGTAGAAGCAGAGATGCTCGAAGTTGTTACGGGACTCATTGCAACAGCCGAGAAAAATGGAGTAAAGCTTTTGCTTCCAACCGACATTGTGGTTGCTCCAACCTTTTCTGCTGATGCAACACCTACCTTGGTTTCTGCAGATGCAATTCCGGCAGATCAAATGGGTCTAGATATCGGGCCGGTTTCAGCAGCTGCCTTTGCTTCAGAAATTGTTAAGTGCAAGACCGTCTTTTGGAATGGCCCAATGGGAGTATTTGAATTTCCTAACTTTGCAGCTGGAACCAAGGTTGTTGCCCAGGCATTAACTCAGGTTTCAGGAATCTCTGTTGTAGGCGGGGGAGACTCTGCAGCGGCGGTTCGTGCGTTAGGTTTTGCTGACTCGCAGTTCGGGTACATTTCTACCGGCGGCGGCGCTTCACTTGAATATCTAGAAGGCAAGGAACTTCCTGGCCTTACCGCACTTGAATTGATCTAAAAGAAACTGAACAGAGGAGCTGACAATGCGTAAACCATTAATGGCAGGAAACTGGAAGATGAACCTCAATCACCTCGAGGCGATCGCAGTTGCTCAAAAGTTGGTTTACGGTCTGGAAGACAAAGATTATGACGCGGTTGATGTCGCAGTCATCCCACCATTTACAGATATTCGTTCAATTCAAACCTTGGTTGACGGTGATCGTTTGCGCCTGCAGTACGGCGCTCAGGATCTTTCACCTGAAACCAGTGGAGCATTTACCGGAGACATTTCTGGATCAATGCTTGCAAAACTCGGCTGTACCTTTGTCGTCGTCGGCCACTCAGAGCGACGCGCGATTCATCAAGAATCAGATGCACTCATCAACCGAAAGATTAAAGCTGCATTAGCTAATGAACTAACTCCAATCTTTTGTGTCGGTGAAGAACTTGCAATTCGTGAATCAGGAGCACATGTAAGTCATGTAATCCGACAAATCCGTGCCGGGCTAGAAGGATTTACAAAGCCAGAACTCAAGAAGATTGTTATCGCATACGAGCCGGTTTGGGCTATCGGTACCGGAAAGACTGCAACCCCTGAAGATGCTCAAGAAGTGTGCGCGGCAATTCGTGAAGAGGTTGAAAACATTGGTTCACCAGAAATTGCAGCAAACATGCGAATCCTCTATGGCGGTTCTGTGAAGTCCTCAAACATTGTAGAAATCATGAAGAAGCCAGATGTCGATGGGGCTTTGATCGGCGGAGCGAGCCTAGACCCCGAGGAATTGGCCAAGATCGTTAAATTCCACGCGGTGACGGAGTAAGCATTACCCCCTTTAGGCGGGTATCCTTACCCCCTACGAACTAGGAGTTAAAGAAAAGTGATACTAGCTCTCTCAATCGCACTTGTGATTACAAGCGTCCTCATGATCCTTTTGGTACTTCTGCATAAGGGTAAGGGAAGCGGCCTATCCGATCTTTTCGGTGGTGGCATCTCATCAAACTACGGCGGCTCATCAGTTGTTGAAAAGAACCTCGATCGAATCACTATCGTTGCAGGTGGATTTTGGTTTGCACTGGTTGTGGCACTCTCGCTCGCACTTAAGTAAAAATTTTTTAATCCATTAGTAAGTAAAGCAAGGGGATACGCATGGCAAGTGCAATTCGCGGAAGTCGTGTTGGCGCAGGCCCAATGGGCGAAGCAGAGCGTGGCGATTCAATCGCTCGCGCATATGTTTCATATTTTTGCGCAAACGGACACGAAGTTCGTCCCTCATTTGCAGTAGAAGAAACCGTTGTTATTCCAGCTGAATGGGATTGCCCAAAGTGCGGTTATCCAGCAGGTCGGGATCGCAACAATCCGCCAAGCCCTGAAGTAAATGTGCCTTACAAGACCCACCTTGCATATGTAAAAGAGCGTCGCACAGATGCTGAAGGTGAAAAACTTTTGGAAGAAGCTTTACGCAAGCTTCGCGGCGAGGATGACGAATAAAGATTTAAAGAGATTTAACGGCATCTAGTAATTCAGAGATACCCACTGATCGATTTGTAAGATTGAATCGAAGTAGTGGGTATTTTCTTGATGCCAGCGCTTTTCCATCACCTAGAGCTTGGGCTGCAACCAAAGTTTTGAATCCATAGCTTTGTCCCGGAATCGCGATATCTTTCTTTACATCTCCGGTGATCTGTAAGAAGACACCATTTTGTTGCCCGCCCTTATGGAACTGTCCGGTTGAGTGCAAGAAACGTGGACCCCAACCAAAAGTCACAGGGCGACCCGATTTATCAGCCAAGATCGCTCGAAGTTCTGCAATTGCAGCATCATCTTTACGATCTAGGTAAGCCATGATGGCGATGTAACCATCAGCTGGAATGCTTGCGATCAACTGCGTCAATGCATCAGTTGCGCTGTTTCCAACACCAAAGATTTCTACCGCTCCATCAGTTAAATCTGCAGTAAAGGTAGGCAGAACACCTTTCCATTCATTCAACAATGCTGATGTTTGTTCTTTAGCTTCAGTCACATTTGGTTGATTAAATGGATCGATTGCAAGGGCTGCACCGA
>JBIIQY010000067.1:0-3398 GCA_044341805.1 Candidatus Planktophila sp. | reverse complement strand
TGCGGAATTTCCATTCCGGTTGGGCCACCAAACAAAGCAATGTGAGGCTCAAAACCTGCAACATCGCGGGGTAGCTCTTGTGAATCAGGAACATACGGTGGATTTGCAATAACAACATCGCACTTAACCCCTGGCAACACATCTTCAACATCACCTTCGACAACCCGCACATTTTCAGCGATTACTGAGACATTTTTCTTAAGCCAGATAAGTGCTTCTGGACTTTTTTCCACTGCGATTACTCGTGTACTTGGCGCCTCTGTCGCGATAGCCAGTGACAACGCACCAGAACCTGCACCCAAATCAATAACACTTACTGGGGCTGGCAGGTTTTCGATGTGCTGTAAAACAGCTTCTACCAATAGTTCAGATTCTGGACGTGGCACCAAGACGCCTGGGCCAACTTCAATGTTTAAGTATCGAAATCCGGCCGTCCCAGTTAAGTATTGCAACGGTTCAAAATTCAGGCGACGATCTAACAAATCGTAAAACTGTTCTTCTAAAACATCTTTATCGTCGATTCCGAGCAAAGTTGATTCAGTCATGACGGGGTTATGAAGATCCATTCGAGATAGACCTAGGACATGTGCAAGTAAATGCTCTGCATCTACTTCAGAAATACCAGATTCAGCTAATTGCGATTTAGCATCGCGCAGAATCTCCTTGATGATCATGTTAGTTCGCGTTGGCCAAACGTGCTGCTTTGTCAGCATCTAGCAAAGTTTGAATCATGTCATCCAAATCGCCATTTAATACCGCGTCCAAGTTATTTGCCTTGTAGTTAACACGGTGATCACTGATGCGGTTTTCTGGAAAATTGTAGGTACGAATTCGCTCTGAACGATCCACTGTACGCACTTGGCTCTTGCGCTCTGCAGATGCCGCTGCTTCTGCCTTTTCTTGAGCATCTGCCAACAAGCGTGCACGCAAGATACGCAGCGCAGATTCCTTGTTTTGCAGCTGGCTCTTTTCGTTCTGACACGACACAACAATTCCAGTTGGAACGTGAGTTAAACGCACCGCTGAATCGGTTGTATTTACTGACTGTCCACCAGGTCCAGATGAGCGATACACATCCACACGGACATCATTCATATTCAATTCAACATCGATTTCTTCAGCTTCAGGCAAAATTAAGACACCAGCTGCAGATGTGTGAATACGTCCTTGGCTCTCAGTTTCAGGCACGCGCTGCACACGATGCACGCCACCTTCAAACTTCAGGCGCGCATATGGTGATTCTCCAGGTGCTGCAGTTCCCTTTGATTTAACCGCTACAGAAATGTCTTTGTATCCACCCATTTCACTTTCGGTGGCATCAATGATTTCAACTTTCCAGTTGTGCTTTTCCGCATAACGCATGTACATGCGCAATAGATCACCAGCAAACAATGCTGATTCATCTCCGCCAGCACCTGCTTTGACTTCCAAAATTACATCGCGATCATCATTGGGATCACGTGGCAATAACAACTCTTCTAATTTTTCAGCAGCCGCATCGCGGGCAGCTTCAAGTGCTGGAATCTCCGCAGCAAATTCAGGATCAACATCAGCAAGTTCGGCTGCAGCCAATAAATCATCTTCGGCAGATTTCCAGGCTTTAAATCCTGCAACTACTGGACCTAATTGCGCGTAACGTCGTCCAAGCTTTCGCGCATTGGCTTGATCTTCGTGAATAGTTGGATCAGCCATCTTTGCTTCTAGTTCGGCGTACTCGCGCACCATTTCATGTGCTGATGCAAAGCGATCATTGCTCATCGACTGCTCCTTTCTATTCGGTACCTAGTCAATTTAGATTGTGGATTGGGAAATAAAAAAACCGCGACCGCAACCCGACAAGGGCTGCGATGCGGTTTCTTTAGAAAGCTAGTTCTTCTTACCGAAGCGCTCTTCGAACTTAGCCACGCGACCACCAGTATCAAGGATGCGCTGCTTGCCTGTGTAGAACGGGTGGCATACAGAACAAACTTCAACGTAGATAGATCCGCTAGCAACTGTTGAACGAGTTACAAACTTCTCGCCGCAACCACAAGTTACTTGGGTCTCTTTGTACTCTGGGTGGATCTCTGGCTTCATGGTTATTCCTTTTTTCGTGTTTGGGTCCTGCTCCTATTAATAGGTATCAGGTGAACCAAACGGACGGTTAACAGACCCCAAGGGTAGGCGATAAGCCCACAATTGAGAAATTTACGCTTACTTTGAGTCGTCTGGACCCGAAGTTGTCTTCTGGATCTGCATCAAGAACTCGACGTTGGACTTTGTGCCCTTCATCTTCTCAAGCAGCAGTTCAAGTGCTGCTTGTGGCTCTAGTGCGTGCAATACGCGACGTAGCTTCCACACAATGTTGAGCTCCTCTGAACCCATAAGGATTTCTTCCTTACGTGTTCCTGATGCAACAACGTTAACCGCAGGGAAGATGCGCTTATCGGCCATCTTGCGATCAAGGATCAATTCCATGTTTCCAGTTCCCTTGAACTCTTCGAAAATAACTTCATCCATACGAGAACCTGTATCAACAAGTGCTGTTGCAAGAATCGTGAGTGATCCGCCATCTTCAATATTACGAGCAGCACCGAAGAACTTCTTTGGTGGATATAGCGCAGCTGAATCAACACCACCAGAAAGGATGCGGCCTGATGCAGGTGCTGCAATGTTGTATGCACGACCAAGACGTGTAATTGAGTCAAGCAGAACAACTACATCGTGACCTAGTTCAACAAGACGCTTTGCGCGCTCGATTGCCAGCTCTGCAATTGTTGTGTGGTCATCTGCTGGGCGATCAAAAGTTGAAGCAATAACTTCACCCTTAACTGATCGCTGCATATCTGTAACTTCTTCTGGACGCTCATCAACTAGAACAACCATCAAGTGACACTCTGGGTTGTTTGTTGTGATCGCGTTAGCAATTGATTGCAGAACCATTGTCTTACCGGCCTTTGGAGGCGAAACGATAAGACCGCGCTGGCCCTTACCAATTGGTGCAATCAAATCGATAACACGAGTTGTAAGCACATTTGGTTCAGTTTCAAGGCGCAAACGCTCCTGAGGATAAAGCGGAGTTAACTTTCCGAATTCAACACGGTTACGTGCCTCTTCAGGAGTCATTCCGTTCACTGTTTCAAGAGTGATGAGTGCATTGAACTTCTGCTTAGTTTCACCTTCACGAGGTTGGCGAACTTGGCCAGTTACAACATCTCCCTTGCGCAGACCGTTCTTGCGAACCTGCTGCAATGAAACGTAAACATCGTTAGGTCCTGGCAGGTATCCACCGGTGCGGATAAATGCGTAGCTTTCGAGAATATCGAGCAAGCCGCCAACTGGAACCAGAACATCATCTTCGCTAATGACTGGCTCGCGCTCTTCGCGATGCCCACGGTCACGGTTGCGATCGCGGTTGC
>JBIIQY010000066.1:0-3529 GCA_044341805.1 Candidatus Planktophila sp. | reverse complement strand
CAGGTGCATCCTTACTACGTAGGCACGCAAGCTCATCCTGAGCTTCGGTCACGTCCAACGAGACCTCATCCTCTCTTTATTGGTCTGATTGCTGCAGCTATTCAAGCGAAGGGCTAATCATGATCGTTGGTGTTCCTAAGGAAGTTAAAGTTCACGAATCACGCGTTGCGATAACTCCCGAAGGTGTTTCAGAGTTTGTTCATGCGGGTCACACGGTAGTTATTGAAAACAATGCAGGCATGGGTTCATCAATTAGCAATCAGGAGTTTGTTGCAGCTGGAGCATCCATTGTTGCTACAGCTGATGAGGTATGGCAGAAGGCAGATTTGGTTTTAAAAGTTAAAGAACCGATTGAGCCTGAGTACTCGAAGATGCGTAGGGGTCAGACGCTCTTCACGTACCTTCACTTAGCTGCTTCAAAGCCTTGCACCGATGCTTTAGTTAAATCTGGAACAACGGCAATTGCATACGAGACAGTTGAAGTAAATGGAACATTGCCGCTTCTTGCTCCCATGAGTGAGGTTGCGGGTCGTCTTGCAACCCAGGTTGGCGCAACTGCGTTGCAAAAGCCGCATGGTGGTCGCGGAGTACTTTTAGGCGGTGTTCCCGGAGTCGCACCCGGTCGGGTAGTTGTTATTGGCGGGGGAGTCGCGGGATTAAATGCTGCAGTGATCGCTCTGGGCATGGGCGCAGATGTGACGGTTTTTGATCGCTCAATAAATCGCCTTCAGTACATCGACACAATCTACGGTGGACGAATCAAGACACTTGTAGCTTCCAAACATGCGATTGAACGTGAAGTGAAGTTGGCAGATCTAGTTATCGGCGCTGTTCTAGTTCACGGAGCTAAAGCACCTAAGTTGGTTTCTAACGCTTTAGTTGCGCAAATGAAGCACGGGTCAGTTCTAGTAGATATCGCAATTGATCAAGGTGGATGCTTTGAGGATTCGAAACCGACAACACATGCCGAGCCCACTTACACAGTCCACAACTCTGTTTTTTATTGTGTGGCAAATATGCCAGGCGCTGTACCTGTTGCATCAACGTATGCACTCACTAATGCAACGCTTCCATTTGCGCTCTCACTAGCTAATCATGGTTGGGAAGCTGCATGTGCGAAAGATAAGGATCTTGCCAAAGGCTTGAATGTTCATGATGGAAAGATTTATTTCGCCGCCGTTGCAGAAGCACATGGTTACACAAGCGCTCAGCTTTGATCTAGCTGCCTCATCCTTTCTCAATCATCTGCAGATTGAGCGGGGATTGGCGGTGAATTCAATTGCGGCCTACCGACGTGATTTAGAGAAGTTCGGTGTGTTCATTGCCGGCAAAGCGATTGACGAAGTAACCCCCGAAATGATTTTAGGCTTTGAAATTTCTCTGCGAGAAGCAAAACTTTCTGTAGCGACAGTTAACAGAGCGATTTCGACTTTAAGATCTTTCTTCAAGCATTTGCAGGAAGAGCATGGATTTTCCGATCCAACAATAGAGATTGCGACAAGCAAGACAGCGCGACGTTTACCAAAAGCCCTAACCATTGCGCAGATTGTCGTGATGATCGATGCAGCATTTAAGGCGAGTGATCCAATTACATTGCGGGATCAAGCAATGCTTGAGCTTTTGTACAGCAGCGGTGCTCGAGTAAGTGAGTTAATTGGCATCAACCTGAGCGACTTGAGCAAGGTACAGACAGATGATGGGGAGATAACAACATTAAAATTACGCGGAAAAGGTTCAAAGGAACGCATTGTGCCCTTGGGATCTTTTGCTTCGAAGGCGGTTGATAACTACTGCGTAAGAATTCGCCCAGAACTACTGAGCAAGAATCCAAGAAATAACGCCGCTCTCTTTCTCAATTCCCGTGGTGGAAGGATCTCTCGCCAATCGGCGTGGCAAATGGTCTTGAACGCTGCGCAAGCCGCTGGAATTACAGAAGATGTATCGCCACACGTCTTTAGACACTCTTATGCGACCCATTTGTTAGATGGAGGCGCAGATATACGCGTTGTACAGGAGCTACTTGGACATGCTTCGGTAACAACGACTCAGATTTATACCTTGATTACAATCGATAAGGTGCGGGAAAGTTATTCGATGGCGCACCCTCGCGCCAAGTAATTTCTTACTGGCCGCGAAGTCTGCGTGCCAAGATGCTTTGATCGCCCTTAGCTTCCAGATCTGCAATGATCACAGCAATTGATTCGCGAACAATTCGACCGCGATCAACAGCTAAACCAAGATCACCGCGAAGTTGTAAACGTGCTTGATCAAGATCAAACAACTCATCTGGAGATAAGTACACAGTGATCTTTTCATCATGGCGCTCACGACCAGAAGGTGAGCGATCAACAGTTGTTACACGGCGACGTGCGATTGTGCGAACACCTTTCTTTGACGAAGCCGCTTTAGGTGTTGCAATTGCTGGTGGCACTAATGGTGCCGAGACTTCTTGAGAACTTTGTGCTGGAACAGCACTGAGTGCGGGTGCGGTCGAACGGAAAAGTTCATCTGCACCTGGAAGGTTTGCTCTGCGTGTCATCGTGCGCCTCCTCTGGCGATTAATTCTCGGGCTAGGCGCCGGTATGAAGCAGCACCACCTGAAGTAGTTGCATAAGTTGTAATTGGCTCTCCCACGACGGTTGTTTCAGGGAAGCGAATCGTTTTAGCAATAATTGTTTCAAAAACATCCTCGGGGAATTGTTCCAAGATTCGTTCTAGAACTTGTCTGTTATGAGATGTTTTCTTGTCATACATAGTTGCCAAAATTCCAACAAGACGAAGCTCAGGATTTAGAAAAGTCTTTACCTTGTCCAGATTCCCCTTGAGTTCGATAAAACCATGTAAAGCAAAGTATTCGCACTGCATCGGAACAATAACTTCTTGAGACGCGACGAGGGCGTTGATAGTTAACTGACCCATTGTTGGTTGACAGTCGATCAGAATCACATCGTAATAATCACGAAGCGGAGCGAGCGCTCTTTTCAGGTATTGCTGTCCGCCAATTTCAGCACCCAGTGTTGTTTCAGCTGTTCCCAGATCACGGTTTGCAGGCAAAAAATCCAAGCCGGGAACAGAAGATTTCAAAACAATTTCATCGACATTTGCAGTCGGTGTCATCAAGGCGTAGTAAACGGTTTGCTCTAATGGAAGTGAGTGCGCGTTAACTCCAAGTCCAAGTGACAAGCCACCTTGTGGATCAAAATCGACTAGCAAAACACGGCGACCCATTTCCGCAAGAGCTGCACCTAAATTAATCGTGCTCGTTGTTTTTCCGACGCCACCCTTTTGATTAAAGATTGAGATGACCTTCGCGCTGCCATGTTCAGCAAGGGCAGCAGGTGTAGGAAAGTTCTTGGCGGTCTTGCCCAGCAGGGTTGCAGTCGTTGCAACATCCTCCGCAATTGTCGATTTAGCGTTCAATCTTCAAACCTCTTTCCTGATATAGCAAAGAGCCTAGGCGCTCCACCGAAAACAGGCAAGCGTGAAGTAGTGTGCCCCCATGGTTTCAACAGGGGAGTTAGCGGGGGCG
>JBIIQY010000002.1:0-41637 GCA_044341805.1 Candidatus Planktophila sp. | reverse complement strand
GATTGTTGTTCTTTCTGAAATGCGCGACACCATCGGAATCATCTTGCTTTCTCAGGGCGTAAATCTTCAGACAGTTACCGAAGATCAGTTCATGAACGCAGTTGATTTCATGGCTAAGAAAATTAGCGATGGTTGGATCCGTGGCGTTAAGGGTAACGAGTACGCAGAAGACCTCACATCAGGTGATGCAACAGCTGTTATTGGCTGGTCTGGCGATATGTTTATTTTGAAGGCTGAAAATGAAGGAAAGTTTGACTTCGCTCTTCCTGATTCAGGCGGAACAATTTCAGGTGATAACTTCGTAATTCCTTCAACAGTATCTGCAGAAGGTAAGGCAAATGCTGAAAAGCTCATTAACTTCTACTATGACCCAGCAATTGCTGCCGAAGTTGCGGCTTACGTTAACTACGTATGCCCAGTTAAGGGTGCGCAAGCTGAAATGGAAAAGATTGATCCAGCTCTAGCAGCTAGCCCATTTATTTTCCCTGATGCGTCAATGTCAGCAAAGCTCAACGTCTTCCGTTCACTAACTCCAGCTGAAGAAACAACTTGGAGCGAAGCTTTCCAGAAGGCCGCCGGCAACTAGTGGCTGACGTTTCATCTGCGACTCGAGGAGATTTACGTCTTACTCGAATCACAAAGTCATATGGAGATTTCACCGCAGTTAATGACTTGTCATTAACAATTCCTGAAGGTTCATTCTTTGCATTACTTGGACCTTCAGGATGCGGCAAGACAACAACTCTGCGAATGATCGCAGGGTTGGAAGAGCCAACTGTGGGCAGTATTCATTTGGGTTCGACTGATATCACGACTAAGCGTCCGTATCAGCGCCCAATCAATACTGTTTTTCAGAACTATGCGCTGTTTCCTCATTTAACAATCTTTGAGAACATCGCATTTGGTCTTCGTCGTCGTGGAATCAAAAGTGTCGATGCAGATGTAAACAAGGTATTGGAACTAGTCGAACTTCCGCATCTTGCGCAGCGCAAACCAACACAACTTTCAGGCGGACAGCAGCAGCGCATTGCGTTAGCGCGTGCAATCGTTAACCGCCCGGCATTGTTGCTTTTGGATGAGCCATTGGGTGCACTTGATCTCAAACTTCGTCGTCAGATGCAGATTGAGCTCAAGTGGATCCAGCGCGAGGTTGGACTTACTTTCGTGCACGTTACTCACGATCAGGAAGAAGCCATGACTATGGCTGACACCATCGCGGTAATGAACGAAGGCGAAATCGAGCAAATGGGATCTCCAGCCGACTTGTATGACAATCCAGAAACAGCATTCGTGGCTAACTTCTTGGGTCAATCCAATTTGATCAAGGGTCGTATTGAAGGCACAGATGGCGACAACTTAGTTGTTGATCTATTTGGCCAGAAGATTTCATTGCCAAAGAAGCGATCACATGCAGTGGATAACTCAGTTTATGCAGGTATTCGTCCCGAGAAATTCCGCATTTCACTCGTTGGTACTCCAACTCGTGGAAACACATTAACTGGCGGACGTATTGAAGATGTTTCCTACATCGGTGTTTCAACTCAGTATCAAGTGTTGATGCCGTGGGGACAAGAGCTCATGGTCTTTGAGCAAAATGATGATGGTGTTGCACCATTTGATAAGGGCGATGAAGTTGTAATTTCTTGGGAGCCTGGATTCACTTTTGCACTTCGCGGAGATGAAGATGCCGAAGCTGGCACAGAGGTAATTCCCGAGGATCTCGACGAAGAATGAGTGCAATCTTGTCTAAGGTGAAGTTGCCTTATTTACTGTTGCTTCCAGGTTTTCTTTTCCTCTTTACTTTCTTTATTTTGCCGATCGTTAACCTTGCACAGACATCTACTCAGACACCAATAGCTGGGGGAGACACTGGTCAGTACGAGCAGACTTTACGTTTTTCAAACTATGTTGATGCATTCTCCGAAAACCAAGAGCAGTTTGCACGTTCATTTATCTTTGCTCTGTGTGCAACCGTTTTGGCACTAGCAATTGCATACCCACTGGCGTATGCAATCGCATTTAAGGCTGGCAGATTTAAGAATTTCTTGTTGGTTCTCGTAGTCGCACCGTTTCTAGTTTCTTTCCTACTCAGAACTGTTGCCTGGAAGCAGATTCTTGGCGAAGAGGGTTTTGTAGTTCCAACCCTTCGCACAATTGGACTGATCAGTGAAAGCACAACGCTGACCTCTACTTCCTTTGCCGTCGTGATGGGTATGACTTACAACTTCCTTCCCTTCATGACTTTGCCGTTGTATGCATCCCTTGAGCGCATCGATCCGCGCACTATGGAGGCATCAGGTGACTTATATGCAAATGGAATTACAACTTTCCGAAAGGTAACGCTGCCGCTGTCTATGCCTGGAGTTGTTGCGGGAACGCTATTGACCTTTATTCCCGCTGCGGGTGACTATGTCAACGCCGCTATTTTGGGCTCTCCAAATACCAAGATGATTGGAAATGTCATCGAATCTAGGTATTTCAGAATTGTTGATTACCCAACTGCGGCTGCACTTTCATTCACTTTGATGGCGGCAATTTTGATTTTGGTAACTCTGTATATTCGAAAAGCTGGAACGGAAGAGCTGGTATGACGCACCACGTTAAGCAAAAGGATGCATCAATTCCAACCATCCCGATCAATGCGCGTATTTCACGTTGGCTTGGCCGAAACCTAATTCGTATCTACGCGCTCTTTGGCTTTACTTATCTGTTTATTCCTGTTGCTTATACTTTTGTTTTTTCATTTAATGATTCAGGTAAATCCAACTTAGTATGGAAAGGCTTCACGCTAGATAATTGGAAGAATCCATGTGGTGCTCCAGAAGTATGCGAAGCCCTTGGAAACTCAATCAAAATTGGTTTATTGGCAACAATCTTTTCAACAATTTTGGGCACAATGATTGCTTTTGCAATTGGTCGATACGCCTTTAAGGGTCGCTCATCATCTAACCTTTTAATCTTTTTACCTATGGCAACCCCTGAAATTGTTCTGGGTGCCTCTTTGCTTTCACTCTTCCTTGTTTTCCAGATCAACCCAGGATTTTGGCCAACAGTTCTTGCCCACGTCATGTTTTGTATTTCTTTTGTTGTGGTCACAGTCAAGGCGCGTATTGCTTCATTAGATCCTCGCTTGGAACAAGCGGCGATGGATTTGTATGCCAACGAGTTAGAAACCTTTAGAAAGGTCACACTTCCATTAGTAGCACCTGGAATTGCGGGAGCTGCACTATTGGCCTTCAGTCTGTCTTTTGATGACTTCATCATTACAAACTTCAATTCTGGAACTCTCAAGACGTTCCCTGAGTTTGTTTATACATCTGCAGCGCGTGGAATCCCCGCACAAGCAAATGTCATTGGCTCTGCCATGTTCTTCTTGGCTTTGTTCATCGTTATCGCCGGACAGTTCGTCAGCAAAAAAGCTAAGGTTTCTAAGTGACCAATCACGGAAACATGTATGGCCCCAGCTTCACTTTTCTTGGAATTCCGGCTTGTGATTTAGCTGATCCGGCTACTTACAAGGGCGCAGATGTCATCATCGTTGGCGCACCTATAGATAGCGGAACTTCCCATCGCTCAGGTGCCAAGTTCGGCCCGCAAGCAATTCGTGGGGGAGATTACTTACCCCATGACGGTTCCAGACCTCATCTTGCTTTGCGAACTGATGGCTTAAAGGATCTAAAAGTTTTTGATGCTGGCGATTTGTTAATGCCTGGCGGAGACCTAGTTGCATCACTCGCTGTGCTGAAAGCGGCAACTGAAAAGATTTCTCGTGCCGGAATTATTCCGGTTGTTTTAGGTGGAGATCATTCAATTGCATCTGCAGATGTTGCCGGTATCGCTACTCATCGCGGTATGGGGAAAATTTCAATGATTCACTTTGATGCTCACGCAGATACCGGTGAAGACCAATTCGGCGCACTTGTTGGTCACGGAACACCTATGCGCAACTTGATTAACGATGGCTATGTTCGAGGTGATCGCTTCTTGCAACTAGGTCTTCGTGGCTATTGGCCAGAGGATGCAACCCTTAACTGGATGCGCGATCAAGGCATGCGTTCTTATGAGATGACTGAAATTCATCATCGAGGACTTAAGGAAGTTTTGGATGAATCATTTGCAACTTTGACCGATGGTTGCGATGGAGTTTTCTTGTCTGTAGATATTGATGTTGTAGATCCAGGTATGGCTCCAGGAACTGGAACTCCTGAGCCAGGCGGAATGACAAGTCGCGAATTACTAGAAGCTGTCCGCAGAATCTGCCTAGAGCTTCCAATTGTTGGAATCGATGTAGTCGAAGTTGCTCCACCATTTGATTCGGCCGATATCACAGCTATTTTGGCTAATCGCGTTGTCTTGGAAGCGCTGAGCGCAATTGCTAAGCGTCGCAACGGCACCACTTACACGGCTACTCAGAATCTTCTCGATCGATAAGTGCTCTTTTCTATGATGTCAGCGCTATCGTGCATACTTCGAAGCAACTTCTCATGTTAGGTGTGTAATGGAACTTCTCGGAATTGTGGCCTTTGTTGTTGCACTGCTCTTTTCTGTAATGGTGCACGAGTTTGGACATTACATAACCGCACGTAAGTATGGGATGTGGGTTTCAGAGTTCTTTGTGGGATTTGGAAAGCGAATTTGGTCGGTACAACGTGGTGAAACCGAATTCGGTGTTAAGGCGATTCCAGCGGGTGGTTACTGCAAAATCGAAGGAATGTCGCCCAGTGATGAATTACCTGAAGGTCAAGAGGATCGGGCTTTTTATAAAGCATCCTCTGCAAAGAAGTTAGTTGTATTGGGTGCAGGGTCATTTCTGCATTTTGTTTTAGGTTTTATTCTGCTGTTTACTCTCTTTGCGGGAATTGGTACTAATCAAGTCCTACCCGAGATTAGGGAAGTCGTTCCAAACTCAGCCGCCCAAGCCGCAGGAATTCAAGCTGGGGATGAAGTCATTTCAATTAATGGCAAGAAAGTCACCGAGTGGTACAAAGATGTCGAAGTCATTCGTCAATCACAAGGCAGAGAACTCAGCCTTGTTCTAGACCGCAATGGTGAACAAATTTCAGTCACCGCTTCCGCTCGACTGACAGATATCGATGGAACTAAGAGATATGTCTTAGGTATCGTCAATGACATGGGGTTAAAGCGCTCTGGATTGCTAGTTTCCATCAAGAATTCAGCAACTGTTACCAAGAGTTTTCTGGTTGAAAGCGTAAAGTCATTAGGTAAATTACCGGAAAAAATCCCTGCGCTGTGGGGTGCAACGGTACGCGGTGAAGAGCGCGATCCCAACGGTCTAGTTGGAGTAGTTGGTGTCGCACGTGTTTCAGGTGAAGCAGTAGGTAGCGACAAGTTAACGTCAATGGAACGCTTGGCAACATTTGTTCTCATCGTTGCCAGCCTTAATATTTTTGTTGGAGTCTTTAACTTGTTGCCAATTTTGCCGCTAGATGGTGGCCACATGGCAGTTGCAATAGCTGATTCCATCCGCGCATTCTTTGCTCGATTGCGTGGTCGTCCACGTCCTGCACCGATCGATGTGACAGTACTTACCCCGATAACAATGGTGGTTTTTGTTGTTTTAGCAACACTAACTCTCTTGCTCTTGGTGGCCGATGTGATTAATCCGGTGACGCTCAACCTTTAATTCGGCAGAATTTGCTCCTGTAGTGCAGAATAAAGCCATGGTTGATCTCGGAATTCCTAGCGCACCACCTCCAACGCTGCACCCTCGGCGCAAGACCCGTCAGCTAAAGGTTGGATCAGTCGGTGTTGGAAGCGATTCACCGGTATCAGTTCAATCAATGTGCACAACGCTGACTGCAGATGTCAACGCAACATTGCAGCAAATCGCAGAGCTAACAGCATCTGGTTGCCAGATCGTTCGCGTTGCAGTCCCAAGCCAAGATGATGCCGATGCCTTGGCGCAGATCGCTAAGAAATCTCAGATCCCGGTGATTGCAGATATTCACTTTCAACCGAAATACATTTTTGCGGCAATTGATGCAGGGTGTGCTGCGGTTCGAGTAAATCCCGGAAACATTAAGCAATTTGATGACAAAGTTAAAGAGGTAGCAAAAGCTGC
This sequence comes from Candidatus Planktophila sp., assembly GCA_044341805.1. Taxonomy (GTDB): domain Bacteria; phylum Actinomycetota; class Actinomycetes; order Nanopelagicales; family Nanopelagicaceae; genus Planktophila. The sequence continues at coordinate 35,555 of JBIIQY010000002.1, read as the reverse complement.
AGGAGATGCGGGAATTCCAATTCGAATCGGTGTAAATGCCGGATCGCTGGATCCACGCTTGCTTGCAAAGTATGGAAAAGCAACACCAGAGGCATTAGCTGAATCTGCATTATGGGAAGCATCTTTGTTTGAAGAACATGGTTTTTCAGATATCAAGATTTCAGTAAAGCATCATGACCCTGTAACCATGGTTAACGCTTATCGAATCCTTGCCGCAAAATGTGATTACCCATTGCACTTAGGTGTAACCGAGGCAGGTCCGCTATTCCAGGGAACTATTAAATCTGCAACTGCTTTTGGTATTTTGTTAGCAGAAGGTATTGGCGACACAATTCGTGTTTCACTTTCCGCACCCCCTGTCGAAGAGGTCAAGGTTGGAATTTCAATCCTAGAATCGCTCAATTTGCGCCAACGTAAACTTGAAATTGTTTCCTGTCCTTCATGTGGTCGCGCACAAGTTGATGTGTATACATTGGCTGAAAAGGTTCAGGCTGGATTAGAAGGAATGACCGTGCCGTTACGAGTAGCGGTTATGGGTTGCGTAGTTAATGGTCCAGGTGAAGCACGTGAGGCCGACCTAGGTGTTGCATCTGGAAATGGTAAAGGTCAGATTTTTGTGAAGGGTCAGGTCATTAAGACTGTGCCTGAAGCACAAATTGTTGAAACACTTATCGAAGAAGCGATGCGTTTAGCTGAAGAAATGGAAGCCGCCGGAGTTGCTTCAGGGCAACCTTCAGTTGATGTTCGATAGGCTTGCGCCATGTTGAAAATGTCTACGCTATTTTTGCGTACGCTTCGCGATGACCCAGCAGATGCCGAGGTCGCAAGCCACAAGTTATTAGTGCGAGCTGGTTATGTCCGCCGAATCGCTGCTGGCATTTACTCATGGCTTCCATTAGGTGTGATCACGCTTCGCAACGTCGAACGTGTGATTCGTGAAGAGATGGATAACGCAGGTTTCCAAGAAGTTAACTTTCCAGCTCTTTTACCCCGTGAAGCGTATGAGACAACTAATCGTTGGGAAGAGTACGGACCTTCACTATTTCGCTTGCAGGATCGCAAAGGCGGAGATTACTTACTAGGTCCAACACATGAAGAGATGTTTACGCTGATGGTTAAGGGCGAGTACTCCTCTTATAAGGATCTTCCGCTTAGCATTTATCAAATCCAAACTAAGTTCCGCGATGAAGCTCGACCACGCAGTGGAATCATCCGTGGCCGCGAGTTTGTCATGAAGGATTCGTACTCATTTGATCTAGATGAGGCTGGCTTAGAAGTTTCATACCAAAAGCATCGTGACGCTTATGTAAAAACTTTTGATCGTCTCGGAATGAAGTACAACATCGTTAAGGCTGTATCGGGTGCCATGGGTGGTTCTAAATCAGAAGAGTTTTTAGCACCATGTACAACTGGTGAAGACACCTATGTCTTATGTCCGCAGTGTGGCTTTGCCGCAAATGTTGAAGCGATGGTTACGAAGGTAGATGCTCAAGATTCTTCTAAGGTACCGGCACTCGAAACTTTTGATTCGCCGAATACTCCAACCATCGACACCCTTGTCGAACTGTTGAATTCAAAGTTTGGTGGGGGATACATAGGCGCGCATACATTGAAAAATGTCATGTTAATGGCTGACAACAAAGCTGTTTGTGTATTAGTGCCAGGTGACCGAGAAGTAGATCTAAAGCGTTTCCAAGAAAATCTTGGTGGAATTCATGAACTACGCGTTTTTGAAGATGCAGATTTCGCAAAATTCCCAACTCTTGTTAAGGGTTACATCGGACCACAAGATGCAAAGAAATCTGGAATCACTGTCTATGCCGATCCACGTATTGCACCGGGATCTTCGTGGGTAACTGGTGCAAATGCCAAGGATCGTCATGCGCGAAATGTTGTCAATGGTCGTGACTTCATGCCAGATGCATATGTTGAAGCTGCAGAAGTTCGTGCAGGTGATGCGTGCCCAGAGTGTGCAACCGCTGTTGTTATTGATCGAGCGATTGAAATTGGCCATATCTTCCAATTAGGTCGCAAGTACGCTGACGCACTTAATTTGACTGTTTTGGATCAAAACGGAAAGTCGCAAGTAGTCACTATGGGTTCTTACGGAATCGGTGTAACGCGCGCAGTGGCAGCGATCGCAGAACAAACTCATGATGAGATCGGGCTTAACTGGCCAGCAGAACTTGCTCCTGCAAAGGTACATATCGTTGCAGCAGGCAAGGATGATTTGCTCTTTGATACCGCACTAAAGCTCGGAACTGATCTAGAGGCGCAAGGAATTTCGGTGATGTTGGATGACCGACGCGATGCAAGTCCAGGTGTGAAGTTCAAGGATGCCGAGCTCATCGGAAATCCCATCATCGTGGTTGTTGGTAAAGCTTTAGCCGAAGGCAATATCGAAGTTCGTGTTCGTAAGAGCGGAGACAAGAAGGAAGTTGCACTTTCCTCTGCCGTTACTGCGATCGCTCAACTTCTGAAGTAATTGTGTTTTACGAATTAACTCTTGCCACCGCGCTATTTCTTTTGGCGGCCTCGTTTTTTGCAGGCTTTGTTGATTCAATCGCAGGCGGCGGGGGACTAATCCAGTTACCAGCACTTTTGATTGGTTTACCTAAATCTGGAACAGCCGAAGTATTAGGTACAAATAAGTTATCGGCAGTGTTTGGAACTACCGCAGCTGCAGCCTTATACCGAAAACAGATAAAACCAGATCCAAAAATCTTGCTCGGTATGGGAATACCCGCCTTAATAGGTTCTGCGGGTGGAGCGGTGTTAGCTTCCAAAATCCCAACCAGCAGCATGAAGCCGATGGTGTTGGTGCTATTGATCATTGTGGCGATCTATACCTGGTTTAAACCTGATCTTGGTAAATATGAAAACCTTCGCCACTTACCCAAGCAAAGAATTCAGATTGCAGCTTTAGCTGGTGCAGTTATTGGTTTTTACGATGGAATTTTTGGACCTGGTACTGGTTCATTTCTGATGTTGATTCTTGTTGTATCTCTTGGATACGCCTTTATTACAGCCAGCGCTATTGCCAAGGTAGTAAATGTGGCAACTAATGTCGGCGCAATTATGATTTTTGGATTAAATGGCGCAGTAATCTGGCAAGTTGGAATCATCATGGGTATAGCCAATATTTCTGGGGCTATTTTGGGCTCACGCCTTGCAATAAAGGGTGGCTCAACCTTGGTCCGTAAAGTTTTCCTAATCGTGACTGTGGCGCTAATTATCAAGGTAGGAATTGATACCTTCTAATTACTTGCGTTACACTTGCCCTACAACTTAATAGAAAGATGAGATCGATGGCCCTGAAAGATTCAATTGCCGATTTGATTCGCCCTGCTGTAGAAAATGCAGGCTTCTTTCTAGAAGATGTATTCACCAGTAATCCCGGAAATCACCGAATTGTTACCTGCATGGTTGATGGCTTAAAGCCATTAAGCCTTGATGAAGTAACTGTTATTAGCCGCGAAATCTCTGCGATCCTAGATGAATCACCCTTACTAACCGAGGCGTTTACGCTCGAAGTAACTTCACCGGGAATTGAACGCCCCCTGACTTTGCCGCGCCACTGGACTAAGAACTTAACTCGAATCGTGAAAGTTACTTTGAATGATGGAGCTGAGGTTTCAGGACGACTAACCGAATTTGATGACGATCGCGCAATCTTGATTGAAAATATCAAAGGTCGCATGAAGACACACGAAGTTGCTTTTGCCGATATCAAGAAAGCAAATGTAGAGATCGAATTCAATCGTAAGGATGAGATCTAATGCATGTAGAAATGTCAGCTTTGGCAGCACTTACAACTGAAAAAGATATTGCATTAGAAGAATTGATCTATGCCATCGAGGTTGCAGTCTTGGGTGCCTACAATCAAACCGATACTGCAAAGCGTCATGCGAGAGCCCACCTTGACCGCGAAACGGGCGAAATTTCAATTTTAGTTCCAATTTTTGGTGAAGATGGAACGCGCACAGGAGAAGAAGTTGATTCACCTGATGGTTTTTCAAGAATGGCAACATCAACGGCCAGACAGATAATCAAATTGAAGATGCGTGAAACCAACGATGCAGAAATCGTTGGTGAGTTCACAACTTCTGTCGGCGATGTGATTTCTGGTGTAGTTCAGCAAGGTCGAGATCCAAAGATGATCAACGTCAACCTTGGTCGCGTCGAAGGTCGAATTCCACCACAAGAGCAAGTTCCAGGCGAGGTTTATAACCACGGCGATCGCATTAAGTGTTTTGTCGTTGAAGTAAAGCAAGGTTTGAAGGGGCCAGAGATTATGTTGTCTCGTTCTCATCCAGCACTTGTTAAACAATTGTTTGCTTTTGAAGTTCCAGAGATTAATGATCGAATTGTTGAAATCATGGCCGTTGCCAGAGAAGCTGGACACCGCACAAAACTTGCAGTGAAGAGTCATCGCGCAGGAGTGAGCCCTAAGGGTTCACTGATTGGTCCCATGGGATCTCGTGCACGCGCGGTTATGGATGAACTTCACGGAGAGAAAATAGATATCGTCGATTGGTCTGAAGATCCGGCAGAGTTTGTTGCAGCAGCACTTGCACCTGCAAAGGTCAGCAAGGTTGAGATCACTGATCTTGCAACGCGCAGTGCAAAGGTGATAGTTCCCGATTACCAACTTTCCTTAGCTATTGGAAAAGATGGGCAAAATGCTCGTTTGGCCGCACGACTTACAGGCTGGCGTATCGACATCCACCCAGACACGGTTGAGACACCTGTTGCAGACGCAGCGCAGTAATTCTGAGCCTAATTAGGAACCAAGAGGAGTCATTGGATACCATGAGCCAGTTGGATTTATCCCTTCCTGTACGTAGCTGCATTAGCTGCCGCAAGCGGGCAAATCCTTCAGCATTAATTCGGGTGGTCTTGGTTGATGGAAAAGTGATTCCAGATCTCAAGGGTGGCGCAGCAGGTCGAGGCGCTTGGCTCCACAAGAAGTGTGCAGAAGTTGCGATAGCTCGGAACGCTTTTCGTTTTGCCTTCAAGCAAGAAGAAGCGGTCGATGTATCAGAACTTCTGAAATTTCTACAGCAGTACTAACTATCAAACGAATGGATATGAAAGTTATGAAACTCAAATGAGCTCGTTAGAACTATGAGGTCGTTCAACTAAGGCTTGCATTTGAGAAATGCGGGCCAAGACAGGAGAAATGTGTCAAAGGTCCGCGTACATGAGTTGGCAAAACAACTCGGTATGGAGAGCAAGGTTGTTCTTGCAAAACTCCAAGAAATGGGCGAGTTTGTTCGCTCCGCATCATCAACAGTAGAAGCGCCAGTTGTGCGCAAGCTGATCGAAATGTATCCCGATGCAAAACCGGTCGAGGAAAAAAAGCCTGTCAAAAAGGCGGCGGCTAAGAAAGCTGCAGCAAAGCCAAAGGGTGAAGTCAGCGCCGAACAAGCAGCTGAACTTGCCGCAGAGCTTGGCGTAGATATTGAAGCGCTCAAACTCGAGCAAGCTAAGGCGATTGCAAATAAGGAAGAAGCTGCAAAGCATGAAGCTGCCAAAACTGAAGCAACTCAGCGCGTCGCAGAAAATGGCGTAACACCTGCTGCTTCAACCTCAAAGCCAGCTGCGCCGGCACCGCGTCCCGGAAATAATCCATTTTCAACTGGTGGGGCAGTTCCACGTCCACCACGTCCAGGAAATAATCCATTTTCAACTGGTGGAGTAGTTCCTCGTCCACCACAACGTCCAGCTGGTTCACAAGGAAGCGGTGCACCTCGTCCGGGAATGGCGGGATCACGTCCAGGTTCTGTGCGTCCAGGTTTTGCTGCACGTCCAGGTGCACCTCGTCCTGCATCGGGTGGTTCAGGTTTTGCACCTCGTCCAGGAAGTTCGGCTCCATCATCTTCTCCATATAAATCAAATACACCAGGAGCTGGAGCACCAAGTGGTGGTCCACAACGTCCTGGTGGCGGTCGCCCACCTCAACGCGGTGGCGCAGGCGGTGCATTTGGAAAGAATGCAAGTAAGAAGTCAGGACGTAAACAAAAGTCACGTAAGGCATTACGCGATGAATTCGACAATATGCAGGCACCACAACTTGGTGGCGCAGTTGTTCCGCACGGTGATGGAAAGACTCCAATTCGCATGCGTCGCGGAGCTTCGTTAGCAGACTTTGCAGACAAGATTGGCGCAGATCCAGCAGCATTAGTTGCAGCGCTATTCCACTTAGGTGAAATGGTAACGGCAACACAATCAGTTGATGCAGATACCTTTGAAATTCTTGGTGTTCAACTGGGTTATGACATTCAAATTGTTAGCCCTGAAGATGAAGACCGCGAACTACTTCAAGACTTTGATATCGATCTTGCAGGTGAGATTTCTGATCTTGATCCAGACTCATTGGTGGCACGTCCACCTGTTGTAACGGTTATGGGTCACGTCGATCACGGTAAAACATCTCTGCTTGATGCGATTCGCAAGTCAGAGGTTATGAAGGGTGAAGCTGGCGGAATCACGCAGCACATTGGTGCATACCAAATTCACCATGATCATGAAGGCGTTAACCGCGCAATTACTTTTATCGATACACCAGGTCACGAAGCGTTTACAGCTATGCGTGCTCGTGGTGCCAAGGTAACTGATATTGCTGTTCTAGTAGTAGCAGCCGATGATGGAATCATGCCTCAGACAATTGAAGCGTTAAACCACGCTCAAGCTGCTGATGTTCCAATTGTTGTAGCTGTTAACAAGGTTGATAAAGAAGGCGCAAACCCAGACAAGGTTCGCCAGCAATTAACCGAATACAACTTGATCGCCGAAGAGTACGGCGGCGAGACAATTTTCGTAAATGTTTCAGCAAAGTCTGGAATCGGTATCGATCAATTGATCGATTCAATCCTGCTTACAGCAGATGCAGCAATTGATCTTCGTGCAATCGCAGAAGATGACGCTCGTGGTGTTGCTATTGAAGCTCACCTCGATCGTGGACGTGGACCTGTTGCAACAGTTCTTGTACAGCGTGGAACACTCAAGATTGGTGATGCAATTGTTGCCGGTAGCGCATTCGGTCGTGTTCGTGCGATGTTGGATGAGAATGGTGACAATGTCGAAACGGCTGGACCATCTCGTCCAGTTCAGGTTTTAGGTTTCACATCTGTTCCAAGTGCGGGTGATACCTTCCTTGTTGCAGATGAAGACCGCACCGCGCGTCAGATCGCTGAAAAGCGTCAGGCAGCAGAGCGAAATGCACAACTTGCTAAGGCTCGTAAGAAGGTTTCACTGGAAGACTTCATGGAGCAATCCAAGATTTCTACTCTCAACCTTATTCTTAAGGGCGACGTAAGTGGATCTGTAGAAGCTCTAGAAGATGCACTGATGCAGTTGGATGTTGGCGCAGAAGTAGATCTTCGCGTTATTCACCGCGGCGTAGGTGCAATCACTAAGAGCGACATCACTTTGGCATCTGCATCAACTGCAGTTGTGATCGGCTTTAACGTTAAGCCTGAACCACAAACTGCAATCTTTGCTGATCAAGAAGGCGTCGAAGTTCGCTTCTACTCAGTTATCTACAACGCAATTGAAGAGATCGAAATGTCTCTCAAGGGCTTGCTCAAGCCAGAGTACGAAGAAGCAATTATCGGTTCCGCCGAAGTTCGCGAAATCTTCAAATCTTCGAAGGCTGGAAACATCGCTGGATCCGTCGTTAAGGATGGAATTATCCGTCGTAACGCTAAGGCCCGAATTCTGCGTGATGGTGCAGTCTTAGTTGATAACTTAACCATTGATTCACTCAAGCGCTTTAAGGATGATGCCACCGAAGTCCGTGAAGGATTTGAGTGCGGTATTGGCCTTGGAAACATGAAGGAGATCGCACCTGGCGATATCGTTCAGTGTTTCGAGATGCGCGAGAAAAAGCGAGCATAAGCAATGGGTCAATCACATCGCACACTGAAGGTTGCCGACCGCATCAAAGTGGTAGTTGCAAACTTGCTTGAGACAAAGATCAAAGATCCACGTCTGGGCTTTGTGACTGTCACGGATGCGCGTGTTACTGGCGATCTACAACAAGCATCGATCTTTTATACCGTTCTTGGTGATCTCGATGAGCGCGCTGCAACTGCGGCGGCTCTCGAGAGCGCTAAGGGCGCAATTAGATCGGCGCTTGGCCGCGAACTTGGTCTTCGTATTACACCGAGTATTGAATTCTTCGAAGATGGTTTACCAGAGAGCGCAAAAGCCCTTGATTCATTGCTTGAAAAAGTACATGAGCAAGACGCTCAAGTTGCTGCGCTTCGAAAGAATGCTCAGTATGCAGGGGGAGAAGATCCTTACAAAGCTCCACGTGTTATTGAAGATTAATTGTGACAGAGCACGGGTTTTTGGTTGTAGATAAAGAACCAGGCATGACAAGCCATGATGTTGTGGCAATTGCACGAAGAGCTTTAAACACTCGAAAAGTTGGCCACGCTGGAACCCTTGATCCAATGGCTACGGGTGTCTTAGTTCTTGGTTTTAACAATGGAACCCGGCTTTTGCAGTACATCACCGATGGTGACAAGAGTTACCAAGCAACAATAGTTTTAGGTACTTCGACAATTACTGATGATTTCGAAGGCGAAGTAATTGCAACCGCTGATGCAACTAAGGTTACCGACGATCAGATTCATGCAGAGTTAAATACTATGCGTGGAACTTTCATGCAGCGACCAAGTTCGGTTTCTGCAGTAAAGGTAGACGGCGAGCGTGCTTATGATCGAGTTCGTGCTGGCGAAGTTGTAGTCCTTGCTTCCCGTGAAGTAACAATTTCGCAATTAGATGTTTTGGCTATTCGACACAGCGGCGCCAAGGTAGAGATTGATATTGAAGTTACTTGCTCTGCTGGAACATATATTCGCTCGATCGCCAGAGATTGCGGAGATGCGCTAAAGGTTGGTGGGCATTTGTCCGCACTGCGGCGTACACGTGTTGCTGGATTTGGTCTAGCTGGTGCGGTTTCTCTTGCTGCCTTAAAGGAAGGCGACTTTTCTACTTTGGATTTATCGGATGTTGCGCGAGCTACTTTTCCTGTCCGAGATATCTCGTTAGATGAAAAACTAGAGCTTTCTTTTGGTAGAACGCTTGCTCCCAATTCGGCAGAGGGAATCCATGCCGGCATTTCAAGTTCTAATGAGTTAATTGCGTTGCTGAGCAATGTGGATGGCAAAGCCAAACCAATCGCAGTATTTGCGGCAGCGAATTGAGTCGCGTGTTCAGAGAATCTGAGATGATAAGCATATGAGCATCGTTGTTATTGGAAACTTTGATGGAGTCCATAAGGGGCACCAACAAATTCTCAACCGTGCCAAAGCCCTTGCCGGTGATGAGAAAATCATCGCACTTACCTTTGATCCACATCCAGTTTCAATCTTTGCACCCGATAGAGCGCCCACTCTTTTAACAATTTTAAGCGACCGAATTGAGCTACTTAAGATTCATAATGCGGATCAAGTAGCGGTCATTAAGTTCACCAAAGAATTTGCAGCTATGTCTCCAGAAGATTTCGTCAACAAAGTTCTGGTCGATCAATTGAAAGCATCCACGGTAATCGTTGGATCAAACTTCACTTATGGCTTTAAGGCCGCTGGAAATGTGGACTCTTTAGCCAAGCACCCAGAGTTTGAAACTGTTGTTTTAGATTTGCAGGCTGATAATGATGAAAACATCTCGTCAACAAGAATTCGAAAAGCAATTGTTGAAGGAAATGTTGAAAGTGCTAGAGAAATGTTGACTCGTCCGCACCGTCTAGATGGCATTGTCGTACACGGAGAAAAACGTGGTCGTGAAATCGGTTACCCAACCGCAAACCTTGGAAACATTGATGGGCAAACAATTCCGGCAGATGGTGTTTATGCTGGTTGGTTGACTGTCGGTATTGATCGTTGGCCAGCTGCAATATCAATCGGAACTAATCCAACTTTCGAAGGTGTTCGCGGGCGACAAGTTGAAGCATATGCATTGGATCAAGTTGATTTAGATCTGTATACAAAATCTGCAACCATCGAATTTGGGTGGCGACTTCGTGACACCTTGAAATTTGATGGTCTGGAACCTTTGCTGGAACAGATGGCCAAGGATTGCCAAGAGGCCCGTCGATTGACCGAGCTCTAAGCGGGGGATTTACCTCGATTTCATAGATATCGAGCCTGACTGTTACCCTTGCCCTTCAATCGAGTTAGCGAGTTTCTCGTGAGTCAAACCGAGAAGCCCTCGTGCTCAGTACATAAGGAGAACAAGAAATGGCATTAACACCAGAAGTAAAGAAGGAAATCATTGCTCAGTACGGTTCTACCCCTACTGACACTGGATCACCTGAAGCTCAGGTAGCGCTACTTTCAAAGAGAATTGATCAGATCACTGATCACTTGAAGGCTAACCCACATGATCACCACAACCGTCGTGGTCTTTTGTTGTTAGTTGGTCGTCGTCGTCGCATCCTTCAATACCTAGCGAAGACAGATATCAACCGTTACCGCGCAATTATCGAGAAGCTCGGTATTCGCCGCTAATTAAGTAAAACCAATCTGCCGCAGAGCGATGGTCCTCGGTAGTGGTTTCCGCGCGAGTAACACTTGCGCGTGAACTTCGATCGAAGACTCTTGCGTCTTGAGCAGATTAAAAAACTCAACAATTCTGTTGTGTTTTCAATCTACAAAGAGGAGGACCCATGGAGGGTCAAGAGGTTCAGTCAGCCGTTGCAATTATTGATAACGGAAAGTTCGGAAAACGAGAGATTCGTTTTGAAACAGGACGCCTAGCGCGCCAGGCAGCAGGAGCTGCAGCAGTTTACTTAGATGATCAAACAATGATCTTCTCAGCAACAACTGCATCAAAGACACCTAAGGATCAATTTGATTTCTTTCCTTTAACAGTTGATGTTGAAGAAAAGATGTATGCAGTTGGTCGCATCCCAGGATCATTCTTCCGTCGTGAAGGTCGTCCATCAGAGGATGCAATTCTTACCTGTCGTTTGATCGACCGCCCGCTACGTCCATCATTTGTTAAGGGGCTTCGTAATGAAGTTCAGATCGTTGTGACAGTAATGGCACTGGATCCAGATCACATGTATGACGTTATTGCGATCAACGCAGCATCAATGTCTACACAACTTGCAGGTCTTCCATTCTCCGGTCCAATCGGTGGCGTTCGCGTTGCTTTGATTGATGGTCAGTGGGTTGCATTCCCTAACCACTCACAGGTTGCAAATGCAGTCTTTGACATGGTTGTTGCAGGTCGCGTAACTAAGGATGATGTTGCAATCATGATGGTTGAGGCAGAAGCTACAGAGCGCACTATTGAACTTATAAAGGGTGGCGCACCAACTCCTACTGAAGAAGTTGTTGCACAAGGCCTAGATGCTGCAAAGCCATTCATCAAGATTCTCTGTGATGCACAAGCAAAACTTGCAAAGGTTGCTGCTAAGCCAACTGCAGAGTTCCCAGTGTTCTTGGATTACCAGGATGATGTTTTCGCAGCCGTTGAAAAGGCAGCCAAAGATGATCTTGCTAAGGCGCTGACAATTGCTGGCAAGCAAGAGCGTGAGACGAAGATTGATGAAATCTCAGATTCTGTAAAGGAATCAGTTAGCGCTCAATTTGAAGGACGCGAGAAGGAAGTTCCTGCAGCGTTTCGTTCATTGACCAAGAAGCTTGTTCGCCAGCGTGTATTGCGCGACAAGATCCGTATCGATGGTCGTGGTCTTCGCGATATTCGTGCGCTTTCTGCAGAGGTAGAAGTTATTCCGCGCGTACATGGATCAGCAATCTTTGAGCGTGGAGAGACACAGATTCTTGGAATCACAACTCTCAACATGCTAAAGATGGAGCAACAGCTCGATACGTTGAACCCTGAAAATCACAAGCGTTACATGCACAACTACAACTTCCCGCCATATTCAACTGGTGAAGTTGGTCGTGTTGGTACTCCAAAGCGTCGCGAAATCGGTCACGGTGCACTTGCTGAGCGTGCACTGATTCCAGTACTTCCAAGTCGCGAAGAGTTCCCATACGCAATCCGTCAGGTTTCTGAAGCTCTTGGATCAAATGGTTCAACATCAATGGGTTCTGTATGTGCATCAACACTTGCACTATTTAACGCAGGTGTTCCACTACGTGCTCCAGTTGCAGGTATTGCAATGGGTCTTATTTCAGATGATGTCGATGGCAAGGTTGAATACGTTGCTTTGACGGATATCTTGGGTGCAGAAGATGCATTCGGAGACATGGACTTTAAGGTCGCCGGAACTAAAGATTTCGTTACAGCTTTGCAGCTAGATACCAAGCTTGATGGAATTCCAGCATCAGTTCTTGCTGGTGCACTTTTGCAGGCTAAGGAAGCGCGTCTTGCGATTCTTGATGTCATGAACGAAGCAATTGATGCTCCAGATGAGATGAGCCAATACGCTCCTCGAATCATCTCTGTAAAGATTCCAGTGGATCAGATCGGTGCAGTAATCGGGCCTAAGGGCAAGATTATTAACCAGATCCAAGATGAAACAGGCGCAGATATTTCTATCGAAGATGATGGAACTATTTACATCGGTGCAACCGATGGTCCATCAGCTGAAGCTGCTCGCGCACAAATCAATGCAATTGCAAACCCACAGATGCCAGAGGTTGGCGAGCGTTACTTAGGTACCGTTGTGAAGCTTGCTGCATTTGGTGCATTCATCTCATTGATGCCAGGTAAAGATGGCTTGCTCCATGTATCTCAGATTCGCAAGATGCATGGTGGAAAGCGCATTGAAAACCTGGAAGAAGTTATGAAGGTTGGCGACAAGATCCAAGTAGAAATCGGCGAGATTGATCCAAAGGGCAAGCTTTCTTTGGTTCCTGTACTTGAAGATGGAACTACTGGTTCAGCTGAATAAATGAGCGTTCGTCGTTCAGTTTTACCTAGCGGTCTGCGTATCGTTACTGAAGAAGTTCCTTCGGTACGCAGCGCCGCGATTGGTATCTGGGTAAATGTTGGTTCTCGTGATGAAACCCCGGCCGTTGCTGGGGCTTCTCACTTTCTAGAGCATTTACTGTTCAAGGGAACTAAGCGACGAAATGCATTAGAAATTTCTTCTTCCATCGAATCAGTTGGTGGTGAGATGAACGCTTTCACAAGCAAGGAGTACACCTGCTTTTACGCGCGTGTAATCGATACAGATTTACCAATGGCAATCGATGTTGTATCCGATTTGATTACATCTTCAATTGTTACAGCACTCGATGTAGATGCAGAACGCAAGGTTGTTCTTGAAGAAATTGCCATGCGCGATGATGATCCCAGTGATTTAGTACATGATTTATACGCTGAAACATATTACGGTGATACGCCTTTGGGTCGCCCGATACTTGGCACCATTGATTCAATCAATAACATGTCTCGCAATGCTGTCTTTAATTACTACAAGAAGCGCTATTTGCCGCAGGATTTAGTTGTAGCAGTTGCTGGAAACATCAAGCACAAAAAAGTTGTAGCGATGGTTGAAGCTGCACTTTCTCAAGATGGCTTTCTGGATGTCACAGGTGCGCCAGTTATTCGATCAAACACTGCGGTACGAAAGAGCCCGCAGCGGTCAGTCGGTCTGATTTCTCGTCCAACTGAGCAAGCACACATGTTTTATGGCATGGAAGGCGTTGCTCGCCATGATGATCGTCGCTTTGCGATGGGAATTTTGGCATCTGCACTTGGTGGAGGAATGTCATCTCGATTGTTCCAAGAGATCCGCGAAAAGCGTGGTCTTGCGTATTCTGTCTATGCATATGCCCAGCAATTTGCGGGCAGTGGACAAATTGGTTTTTACGCAGGATGCAATCCAGCAAAGGCGATCGAAGTCGTCGAAATCATTCGCGAAGTTCTGGCCGATGTGGCAGATCATGGAATGTCGCATGAAGAGATTGAGCGAGCTAAGGGCGCTGTCCGAGGATCGTTAGTTTTGAGCCAAGAGGACTCTGGTTCTCGAATGAGTCGAATAGGCAAAAATGAGATTGTTTATGGGCAGGTAATGGATTTTGATGAGATCCTCAAAGAGATTTCACGCGTAAACGCTTCAGACATTAAGGAAATTGCTAGCGCGTTTCTAACAAAAACGCCTACGCTTGCTCTCGTTGGTCCATTCAAGTCAGAATCAAAGTTTGAGAAGGTGTTAAGCAAATGATCAATGTTGCCGTCTTAGGTGCTCGTGGTCGAATGGGCTCAGAAGTTGTTAAAGCTGTTGAAGCTACTGATGGCTTAGCACTAGTCGCTGCGTTGGACATGGGTGATTCTTTAGAACAGTTGAAGGGATCTGCAGCCCACGTTGTTGTGGATTTCACGACACCAGATAGCGTGATGAACAACCTTGAATTTCTGATTAACAATGGAATCAACGTAGTTGTTGGCACTACTGGATTTGATGATGCCAAGCTTGCAACGGTTAAAGGGTGGTTAGCCCAGAACCCTTCAGTCGGTGTTCTTATCGCGCCAAACTTTGCAATTGGTGCGGTATTGATGATGGAGTTTGCAGAAAAAGCAGCCCGTTACTTCGAATCTGCAGAAATTATTGAACTACATCACCCTGCAAAGGTTGATGCACCGTCCGGAACCGCGGCACGTACCGCTGAATTAATGAGCGCTGCACGCAAGGCTGCTGGGCTTGGTGCGATGCCAGATGCAACAACAACAGCGCTAGATGGCGCACGAGGTGCATTAGTTGGAGGCATTCCAGTGCATTCTGTTCGCGCACGTGGATTAGTAGCCCACCAAGAGGTTTTGTTTGGCGGACTAGGGGAGACCTTAACTATTCGTCATGATTCAATTGATCGTGCAGGATTTATGCCAGGAGTTATTCTTGGCGTACGCAAAATTGTTAATACACCAGGCCTAACCCATGGCCTCGATAAGTTCATGTAAGGAGCAATCAATGTCTAAAGATCAAATCACTATGTATGGTGCCGATTGGTGCGGAGATTGCCGTCGATCAGAGCGTCTACTAAAAGAGCTCAATGTTGAATACACAAAAATTGATACCGACGCAGATGTGACCGCTGCTGACAAGGTAATCGAGATTAATGGTGGAGCGAAGTCGATTCCAGTAATTGTTTTCTCTGATGGAACACACCTAACAGAGCCATCAGATAATGATCTCAAAGCCAAGCTTGAATCGTTGGGAATTATCTAAAGCCAGTTGTAGACCGCAGCAGATGAGACAGCTGCTGAAAGCACCACAATTGGGAATGGCGCTTTAAGCAACAGTGCGATTATTGCAACGGTTAGACCAACTAACCGTTGATCAATCATCAGTTGGGATTTTTCCGAAAAACTCTGCACTGCAACCAAGGCACTCAGCAACGCGATCGGGATTAGTGCGTTTATGTTTTGGATCTTTGGATGTGAAAGCCAACGCTCTGGAACAGAATGCCCGGAATATTTCAGGAGAAAAGCAATCACGCTTGTACCAATAGTGGCTACCCAGAAGATGGTCATCGCTTCAACCCCAATGCAATTGCGATGAATGCGGTTGCGATGATTGGTAAACCTGCTGGCAAAATAGGTGTCATTGCTATTGCAAAGATTGCACAACCAACAGCAAGTGCCCGTTCAAAATTTCCGGTTAAGCGCGGCCAGACAAGACCCAAAAATGCAGCGGGAACCGCGGAATCTAAACCAAAAGCTCGCACATCACCCATCGCTTGGGCACCTAACGCACCTGCCACAGTAAAGAGATTCCAAAAAACAAAAACGCCGATTCCTGTGTACCAAAAACCCTTGCGCATCGCATCAATTCCACGTGGCTCTTGACCAAGTGCAACACCAGTTGATTCATCGATTGTCACTTGTGCAGCAATAACGCGCTTTAAACCTTTTACTTGCAAACGCGGAGCCATAATAACTCCATACAGAGCGTTTCGAACTCCGAGTAATGACGCCGTTGCAATTGCACTAATGGCAGATCCACCAGCACCAACAACACCAATGACTGCAAATTGTGATGCGCCCGAAAATGTCAGTAGTGACAAGAGACAAGCTTGGATAACAGAAAAACCATTAGCGACGGCCGCAGCCCCAAAAGCCACACCGTAGGCTCCCACTGTGATGGAAACACTCATGGAGTCCCTGAAAGTGGTGGAGGCAACTTTGGACACGCCCCTATTGTGCCGTATAAATCCGATAGTAGATACGGGCGCATAGATAGGGTGCGACCATGAGTGAAGAGATTATTTACCGCGACGATGTAACAGTTGAGTTAGTTAAAGCCAGCGCCAGTGATGCCGATGTAATTTGGGCAGCACGTGTGTCTACCGCGGGCGAACAGTCAATGGATGAAATTGGAGAAGATCCAGCGCGTTCAGCAGGATTGATTAACTACCTTGCACGCGAACGTCACGGTTCACCTTTCGAACACACTTCAATGACATTTTTTATCTCAGCGCCAATTTTTGTTTTTCGCGAGTTCATGCGCCATCGCATCGCTTCGTACAACGAAGAAAGTGGGCGCTACCGCGAATTGAAGCCAGTCTTTTATGTTCCAGCAGCAGAACGCAAACTGGTTCAGGTCGGCAAAACCGGTGCCTACACATTTGTTGATGGCACCAAAGAACAATTCGATATAACAGTTGAATCCATGAAGGCGGCATATGTTGTTGCATACGATAGTTATGTGAAAATGCTTGAAGCTGGCGTTGCACGCGAAGTTGCACGTGCAGTTCTGCCGGTGGCAACGTATTCATCGATGTATGTAACTATGAATGCTCGAGCTCTCATGAACTTTCTTTCCTTACGCACGGGCCGAGAAGGGTCCCATTTTCCTAGCTACCCACAGCGTGAAATTGAGATGGTTGCCGAGAAAATGGAAGCCGAATTCGCGAAATTAATGCCACTTACATACGGAGCTTTTGAAAAGTCTGGACGAGTCGCCCCTTAATACGGGTAGAGTTCGCCACATGACAACGCCTGCGCCATTTGGACGTCTTCTGACGGCGATGGTCACTCCCTTCACAAAAGATGGGGCGATCGACTGGGCAGGAATCGAAAAAATTTCAGCGCATTTAGTTGCAAATGGTCATGATGGAATTGTTGTTAATGGAACAACTGGAGAAGCGCCAACTACTAAGTCCTCTGAGAAAGAGGAGATCATTCGTGTAGTTCGAAATACGGTTGGGCCAAGCATCAAAGTTCTTTCAGGCGCAGGTGACAATGAAACTGAGTATTCGATTAATCAAGCAAAGCGAACTGAAAAAGCTGGCGCAGATGGCTTGCTGGTTGTAACGCCGTATTACAACAAACCGCCACAAGCCGGAATCGAAGCACACTTTCGCGCAGTAGCTGATGCAACAGATCTTCCAATGATGATGTACGACATTCCGGGTCGAACCGGTGTTCCCATCGAACCTGACACTCTCGTTCGACTCTCCGAACACCCGCGTATCGTCGCGCTCAAAGATGCAAAAGGAGATGTTGCCTCAACATCGTGGGTTATCAAGCGATGCGGAATTCCTGTGTACTCAGGTGATGACATTCTGAATCTTCCTTTACTTTCAGTTGGCGCAGTTGGTTTTGTTTCTGTTTGCGGTCATACAGTAGGTAAGGACTTACGCGAACTTCTTGATTCCTGGTTTGCCGGTAACTCAGCTCGCGCACTAGAGATTCACCAAAAGCTGCTTCCTGTTTACACCGGTACTTTCCGAACACAAGGTGCGATTCTTACTAAAGCAGCACTCACGCTCATGGGCCTACCTGGTGGCCACACTCGTCTTCCACTCGTCGATGCAACAGATGCTCAGATTGCGCAGCTGCGCGAAGATCTGCGTGCTGGTGGCCTCGCAGTCAACTAATGAATCATCCACATCCCAATTTAAGTACTCCGCCCAAGTTAGTCGATGGCGGTTTGCGTATTGTCGCCCTGGGTGGATTAACTGAAATTGGCCGCAATATGACGGTCTTTGAATACAAATCTAAACTGCTTATCGTCGACTGTGGCGTTTTGTTTCCTGAAGATAATCAACCCGGAATTGATCTGATTTTGCCTGACTTTTCATATATCCGAGATCGACTACAGGATGTAATTGGAATATTCCTGACTCACGGTCATGAAGACCACATTGGCGCTGTTCCATACCTATTGCGCGAGCGTGGCGACATTGCCATTTATGGATCGGCGTTAACCCTTGCTTTGATAACTGCAAAGCTGAAGGAACATCGAATTACACCTCTGACTCGCGAAGTACGAGAAGGCGGAACTGAAGATATCGGACCCTTTACTCTCGAATTTGTGGCGGTAAACCACTCGATACCTGATGCTTTAGCCGTTGTGATCAACACCGAAGCTGGACGAGTACTAGCAACCGGCGACTTTAAAATGGATCAACTTCCTCTAGATGGTCGCATTACAGATCTAAGAACTTTTGCCCGTCTTGGTGAGCAAGGCGTTGATCTATTCATGGTGGATTCAACAAATGCCGATATTCCTGGTTTCACGCCATCAGAGCGAGAGATTATGCCAGCGCTTAATCGGGTTATCTCTTCGACTAAACGTCGAGTAATTGTTGCCTCCTTTTCTTCACATGTGCACCGGGTTCAACAGGTGATTGATATAGCGGCACAACA
This sequence comes from Candidatus Planktophila sp., assembly GCA_044341805.1. GTDB lineage: Bacteria > Actinomycetota > Actinomycetes > Nanopelagicales > Nanopelagicaceae > Planktophila. The sequence goes on along the minus strand of JBIIQY010000002.1, from coordinate 16,967 downwards.
TGGACGAAAAGTTGTGTTTATCGGACGCTCCATGGTTCGCAATATGAAGATCGCAGAGGACATGGGGTATTTACATGTACCCGCAGACCTTGTTATTGATGCCAAAGATCTTGATCAATACGATGACAATGTTGTTTTGATTTGTACCGGTTCACAAGGCGAGCCGATGGCAGCGCTATCTCGTATGGCTAATGGAGATCATCAAATTCGGGTTGGCGAAGGTGACACCGTGATTTTGGCTTCATCGTTGATTCCAGGAAATGAAAATTCTGTTTTCCGAGTCATCAATGAGTTAACACGTTTTGGTGCCAAAGTAGTTCATAAAGCAAATGCGATGGTGCACGTATCAGGTCACGCAGCTGCAGGTGAGTTGCTGTACTGCTACAACATCGTAAAACCTAAATATGTGATGCCGATTCATGGTGAATGGCGACACATGAAGGCCAATGCAGAATTAGCGATTCAATCGGGAGTCCCTCGCGGTAACACTTTCATTGTTGATAATGGAGTAGTCATCGATTTAATAAATCACGAGGCTGAAGTTGTTGGCGCTGTACCAGTTGGTTTTGTATTTGTTGATGGACAAAGCATCGGAGATATTACGGAGAGTTCCTTAAAGGATCGTCGCATTCTTGGTGAAGAAGGTTTTATCTCTTGTGTCGTTGTTATTGATTCCCAAAGTGGAAAAATAGTGGCAGGTCCAGATATTCATGCACGTGGGTTTAATGAGGATGCTGCAATGTTTGATGAGGTCAAGATGAGAATTGAGAAGGCACTTGCAGTAGCTGTTGCAGATGGCAACAACGGAACCCATCAACTCTCACAGATTGTTAGAAAAACTATTGGTGGTTGGGTTGGGGGAGAACATCGCAGAAAGCCGATGATTGTCCCTGTCGTTATTGAAGTTTAAAGAACGGCGCGCCTAGTAGGTTCGCAATTGTTCACCCTTTACGATCGTGCGTGTGGCTAAAAGGAAAAAGGCAAAAAGTAAGACCGGAGCAGTAGGCGGAGCTCTGGGTCGTGGCCTTGCATCCATTTGGCGTTTCATTGCAAAATCTTTAGGAAGTGGTGTTCGCTTTGTGGCTCGAGGAGCCCGTGACTTAGATCCTGCGCATCAGCGAGATGGAATCGCCTTCCTTATTTTGATTCTTGCACTAATTGCAACTGCGGGAACTTGGTTTCATTCAGACAATGTCGTCGGTCGCGCGGTGTACTCGGTTGTTTATGGTGGATTTGGTCGAGTAGGTTTTTTTGCTCCACTGGTTCTCATCTACTTTGCCCTTAGATTGTTTCGAGTCCCAGAGGATTCAAAAGCAACTGGTCGAATAATCATAGGAACTTTGGCGCTATTGCTCTCTACTACTGGATTAGCTCATTTGCTCAATGGTTCTGTGGGGACAGGTGCAACTGCGATGCGCGAGGGAGGTGGTTGGCTCGGTTATGGAGTTTCAACACCTCTTGTAACTCTTTTGACATCTGTTTTGACTTATCCAGTTCTTTTTATTCTCTTTATCTTTGGTGTACTCGTCATCACAGCGACTCCAGTCAATGAAGTGTTTACTCGCATCACATCTGCCAGCAGTTGGTTGTGGTCTAAGCGGCCAGAGCGTGCTGAAAAGGTTGAAATCGATTTTGAGGTAACTGATACTCCTCCTTTCGAAACACCTGTCGTTGCCCAATGGAATTCACCCGTGGATGAAGAAGAATTAGATGAAGAAAGCTTTGATGAAGAGTTTCCGGTAGAAGAACCCTTTGCAACAGTTCCGCCTGTCAGTGAGAACACAGTTGCAGTAAAACGTCCAGAACAATTGTTATTGACCGCTGACGTTAAGTATGAACTTCCAAGTCCAGATCTGTTACGAACAGGCCCTGCGGCAAAGGCCAAGAGCAAGGCTAATGAAATTGTGGTGGCGGCATTAACTGAAGTGTTCTTGCAGTTTGAAATTGATGCCAAAGTAACTGGCTTCATGCGCGGCCCAACTGTCACTCGATATGAAGTTGAACTAGGAAATGCAGTCAAAGTTGAAAGAATCACCGCGCTGTCAAAGAATATTTCATATGCGGTAGCCAGCAGCGATGTTCGAATTCTTTCGCCAATCCCTGGTAAATCTGCGGTAGGAATTGAAATCCCTAATGCTGATCGAGAGATTGTTGCATTAGGCGACGTTTTGCGCTCAACTGTTGCTGGACAAGACCTACATCCAATGCTTGTAGCTCTTGGAAAAGATGTTGAAGGTAATTTTGTTTGTGCAAACTTAGCCAAAATGCCGCACCTCTTGGTGGCGGGTGCAACTGGTGCGGGTAAATCTTCAATGATTAACGCAATGATTACTTCAATTTTGATGCGCTCAACGCCAGATGATGTTCGTTTGGTATTGATTGATCCTAAGCGAGTAGAGCTAAATGCTTACGAAGGTATCCCGCACCTCATTACACCGATCATTACTAATCCCAAAAAAGCTGCAGATGCTCTGACATGGGTGGTGCGAGAAATGGATCTTCGTTACGAGGATCTATCAACCTTTGGCTTTAGGCACATCGATGATTTCAACAAGGCGGTTCGTGCGGGCAAGGTAGTTGTGCCAGAGGGCAGCGACAGAATTGTTGAGCCGTATCCCTACCTACTAGTCATTATTGACGAGCTTGCAGATTTGATGATGGTTGCAGCCAAAGAGGTTGAAGAATCTGTCGTTCGTATTACTCAGTTGGCGCGATCTGCAGGTATTCACTTAGTGCTTGCAACTCAGCGACCTTCAGTGGATGTTGTTACTGGATTGATCAAAGCAAATGTTCCTTCACGTTTGTCTTTTGCTACAAGTTCACTGGCAGACAGTCGAGTCATTTTGGATAGCCCCGGTGCAGAAAAGCTTGTAGGCCAAGGCGATGGACTGTTTATTCCGATGGGTGCTAGCAGAGCAATTCGAATTCAGGGTGCATATGTTTCTGAACGTGAGATCGAAGCGGTGACAGGACATGTTAAAAAGCAGCTCAAGCCGCGCTATAGAGACGATGTAACTGCGCCAGTTAATCAAATGAAAATGGTAGACAAAGAGATCGGTGATGATTTAGATATCTTGTGCCAAGCAGTAGAACTTGTCGTAGGCACACAATTTGGATCCACCTCGATGTTGCAAAGAAAGTTACGTGTTGGTTTTGCAAAGGCTGGCCGCTTAATGGATTTGATGGAGTCTCGCGGAATCGTTGGGCCTTCCGAAGGTTCTAAAGCTCGGACCGTTTTGGTCAAGCCAGATGAACTTGATTCAGTGCTAGCCACCCTTCGCGAGTATTGATTCTGGGTTAATACTGGGTGAATGAGTAGGTTTCACCCCACTACTTCACACCTGTACCTAGTCACCCTAACCCCCCACGACTTACACTTAGACCTCACCCGTGTGTTGCGTTAAGGATGTCTAATGTCACTTGGATCAATGATTTCTAAGGCGCGTAAGGATGCTGGCCTTAGCATCGATGATCTTTCGGCAGCCACAAATATCCGCGGAACTTTACTTCGCGAAATGGAATCAAACAATTTTTCTCAATGTGGTGGTGAAACCTATGCACGTGGTCACCTCAGAAATATCGCAATCAAGCTAGGTATTGATCCGCAGATTTTCTTGACTGCTTTTGAAGATGAACAGATGCAAGTTGATCGCTCAATGCAAGATTTGCTTGTCGAAAATAATGTTATGCGTGAACCTAAAGAGGCGCGAAAAGTTTCGTGGAAAGTATTAGTAACAATTTCAGTTGCCTCACTATTTGTTGCAGGTTTGGCTCAGATTATTGTGTCGAATGATTCGGCACCAGATATTCCTGTAGCTGTTGAAGAAAGCGCAACACCTACCGAGTCACCAGAATCGACACCAGAACCTACGGCTACTGAAGAGGTCATACCTACCGATGAACCGACGGTTTCTACTGGGCAGGGTGTCGAAGTAGTAGTTAACGCACTTCGAGCAAAAAGCTGGCTCTTTGTCTCAGACTCAACTGGACGTGTTCTCTTTAGTGGACAGATCCCTCGAGGTATTACAAAAACTTTTTCTTCGGATGCGCAGTTGAATCTCAAAATTGGCAACGCTGGGGGAGTTGATCTGTCAGTTAATGGCAAAAAGATTGATTCACTGGGAGTCGATGGCCAAGTCGTTAGCGTGTCGTACGGGGTAGATTCCTAATTCCCTATTGCACTGTAAGATTGTGCAAATGAAGCGCACCGTTGCAGTTGTCACTTTAGGGTGTGCACGAAATGAAGTCGATTCCGAGGAATTGGCTGGCCGCTTAGCAGCCGATGGCTGGACCCTTGTTGATGATGTCGAGTCAGCCGAAGTTGCTTTAGTAAACACTTGCGGATTTATCGAGTCAGCCAAAAAAGACTCAGTAGACGCACTCCTTGAAGCTAATTCCCTAAAGGGCCATGGAACAACTCGCGCCGTAGTTGCTGTTGGTTGCATGGCAGAGCGGTATGGAAATGAGTTAGCTGAAGCTCTTCCAGAAGCTGATGCAATTTTGGGTTTTGACGATTACAAGGATATTTCTGCACGTTTGCAATCAATTGTGGCTGGCGAAAAACACACAGCACATGTGCCTCGCGATCGTCGTGCGTTGCTTCCGATCGCACCAGCCGACCGCGCCGATGCCCGAGAAGTGGAAGAATTTTCTCGTAAACGTTTAGGAAACACCCCGTGGGCACCGCTCAAGATTGCTTCTGGTTGCGATCGACGTTGCTCTTTCTGCGCTATTCCGTACTTTCGCGGTTCCTTTGTTTCGCGCCGTCCCACAGAGATTATTAATGAAGCTAGATGGCTTGCCGAAAATGGTGTCTCTGAGATGTTTTTAGTCAGCGAGAACACAACGTCTTATGGCAAGGATTTAGGGGATCTTCAGTTGATGGAGAAGATTTTGCCCGAGATTGCAGCCCTGCCAGGAGTTGAGCGAGTGCGACTTTCATATCTACAGCCGGCAGAAATGCGGCCAACCTTGCTTCAGGCGATGATTGCAACCGATAAGACTGCACCGTACTTTGATCTTTCATTTCAGCACACCAGTCCAACAGTGCTGCGTCGCATGCGACGTTTTGGTGATACTGAAAAATTCTTACATTTAATCAGTCAAATCCGCGCGCTTTCGCCAGAGGCAGGAATTCGATCCAACTTTATTGTTGGTTTCCCAGGCGAAACTCAAGAGGATTTTGATGATCTGGCAAACTTCATTACACAAGCCAAACTTGATGCAGTTGGTGTATTTGGTTATTCAGATGAGGACAAGACTGAAGCATTGGATTTAGCTGACAAAGTTGATGCTGAAGTAATCGCACAACGTGTCGAAACTTTGTCTGCGCTAGCCGATGAGATGGTTTCTTTGCGAGCACAGGCTCGAATTGGTGAAAATGTTCGCGTCTTGATTGAGGATGCCGAGCTACAAGAAGGTCGGGCCGCTCACCAAGGCCCAGAAGTAGATGGAACGACTACCTTTATCGGAACTAACTTTGCGGTTGGCCAATATGTCGATGCGGTTGTTATTGATTCCATGGGTGCAGATTTGGTGGCTAAGCCGCTATGAAGTTACCCGCCTTTATAACTCCTAATTTCATTACTGTAATGCGTTTACTTTTTGTTCCAGTTGGTGCCTACACCTTGTTTAAAAATGGGGGAGATGACACCACTTGGCAGTACATCTCGTGGTGCGTATTTTTTGCACTAGGAATGTCAGATGTTCTAGATGGCAAGTTGGCACGCAGCCGTGGAACTATTACAGAGTTTGGTAAGTTTCTAGATCCAGTCGCTGACAAGTTTATGATCGGTACCGCAATGGTTTCTCTTTCGATTTTGGATCGAATGCCATGGTGGATCACAATAGTTATCTTGACCCGGGAAATCGGAATCACAATTTTTAGATTAGCGGTCATTAAGCGCGGAGTGATTCCGGCCAACCGGGGCGGCAAGATCAAGGCCATGATGCAGGGCTTTGGTGTTGGCTTCTATGTTTTGCCATTGGATGAGAGCTTGTACTGGTTCCGTGATGGTTTTATGTATGTGGCGATCGCACTCACTATCTTTACTGGCGCGTACTATGTAAAGTCTGCCTTCACCACAAAGAATTGAAAAGAAGAGAGATTTCTGATGGCGCTTCCTAACGAGATTATTGGCTTTGCTGCCGAGATCGTTGAGCATCTGCGCCAGCGCGGAGAAACTATTAGCACTGCAGAGTCTTTGACTGCAGGAGCTGTCAGTTCGGCTCTCGTAACAATCTCTGGTGCATCCGATGTTTTTGTCGGAGGAGTTACCGCATATCGTGATGAGATAAAGACTTCGCATCTAGGAGTTGATCCTGAACTCATTGAAAAGTATTCAGTCATCAGTGAAGAAGTTGCGGTCGCGATGGCCAAAGGTGCGATTAAATCCTTTGGAACAACGTGGGCAATTGGTACGACTGGGGTAGCTGGCCCTAATCCGTTAGATGGCCATCCTGTCGGTGCGGTGTGGGTTGCGATCGAGGGTCCGGTCAGCCAAACAATCGAACTTTCATTATCGGGTGAACGTGAATCTGTGCGAAACGCAGCTACATCGAGCGCGATAGCCACCTTTGCCCGTATCCTTAGACATCGAGCATAAAGACCCGATTTAAACTTTTACACACGAGAAGGGAATGACAATGGTTCTAGTACGAGAAGCAGTTGGTCAGACTCTTCGTGCTGCTCGCACGGCGCAAGGACGCACACTTCGTGATGTTGCCCGCGATGCTCGTGTCTCTTTGGGTTATTTGTCCGAAGTAGAACGCGGACAAAAAGAGGCTTCCTCTGAATTGCTCAATGCAATTTGTACAGCCTTAGGTCTGTCGCTTTCAGGAGTTTTTTCACAAGTTGCTTCAGAGCTCAAGAGCCGTGAGGGCGTCACTCTCACTGTTGTCGATGCCGCTTAACAAGTACGCGCCACAAGTAGCAACTCACCGCCGTACACAAGCAGCAATTCTTGAAGCTACTAAAGGATTAATCGCAACCACAGGGCTTAAAAAAATGTCCATGATTGAAATCGCAGATGCGTCTGAAGTTTCTCGGGCAACTTTGTACAACCACTACCGTGATAAAGAAAGTGTTTTGTTAGCGCTGTGTGAATCAGAGTTAGCCCGATTAGTGGCAATTGCACAGAATGCACCAGATGCAACATCTGCACTTGAAGCATTATCCATTCAGGTTTCTTCAGATCCCGCTTTAGCAGCTATGCGCATTCAGGATCCAGATCAACTGTCCTTGGCGCTTACAAAGCATGATGATCAGTTGTGGAAAGCCTTTGCGATCGCCTTAAATCATTTGCTGGGTGATGGAAAGAGTTCACTTGCGCTGCGTTGGTTATTAGGACAAGCGCTATATCCGATTAATGCACAACAATCTCGTGCTCAAGCAGAGGCAATCACCGGCATTGCGAATCTCTGATCTTCGCGAGCGAATTACCCTTTCCTTTGGGGATTCTTGGGCTGCCTCCTTTTCCTCAGATATCGCACTTTCTGATCTAGGTAGCAAGAGCGTTAATGAAGCACTAGCTGCAGGGTTTGAGCCCGATATTATTTGGAAAGCGGTATGCAAGGCGCATCCCAACGAGACAGAAAAGTACAGATACTAAAGTGCCAGTTAGCTCCCACCGATATTCCAAAGACCCGGACAATCCTGCACTTGTCCTAGTGCATGGATTGGGTTCTGCCGGCAGTATTTGGAAGAGTCTGGTTCCACATTTGATAGAAAGTTTTACGGTTTATGCCATTGATCTTCCAGGTCATGGCGACGCACCTCTGAGTGAAGATGAAGCCATGGATCCACGTTCTCTAGCTCAGGCGATAGTTGATTACATGGTTTCTCATGAAGGCGTCGAAACGATGCACGTTGCTGGAAATTCATTAGGTGGGTGGATTGCATTAGAAATGGCGTCCGTAGCCCCCAATAATGTTGCAAGTGTTACCGCATTAGCGCCAGCAGGTTTGTGGCATGAACAACCACGTCGAAAGTTGCCACCAAGTCTTGATGCAAGGATTATGGCAAAGATTTCGCAGTACTTTATGAAAACGGCGTATCGAATTCCACTGCTAAAAGCTATTGGATATAAAAAAATCACACACTTGTGGCGCGAGTTAAGTTTTGAATCGTGTCGCGATTCAGTGATTGCGATGGCGCGATCGAAGGGTTACATGCCGATGTGGCATGGTGCAAATGGGCGTAGGTTTGAATCTGAGGTTCCTGAAAAGGTAAAGCTCTCAGTAGTTTTTGGCGATGAAGACCTTATGTTGCCCCAGGAGATTGCACAAGAAAAAAGCGTTGCACCACCTCATTCACGGTGGATTGTTGTTGATAACTGCCCTCATGTAATCATGTGGAATTATCCAACATTAACCGTAGAACTGATTAAGAAGACAGCTTTAGTAGCGTCATAAAACCTCCTAGCAAAAAACTTCGAGCACCCAAGGTTCTTTGTCGGTTGCTTCAATCAACGTACAGGTAAATCCTAGTGACACAGTTTCCTGCAGTTGTTGAGCACTCTTTATCTTTGTACCAGCTTGCAAAATATGACGAGCAACTTCTCCGCGAGTCTTCTTGGACATATGCGTTATAACTTTCTTGTGTCCATCAATGATTGTAAAAACTTTGATCTCAACAGTTATTGCGATGGGGGATTGCCAGACAGTTTGATAGGTTGATGAGCGACAATCGATGATCAATTCAGTTTCGGCTCCATCTAATACCTGTGCAACTTGGGCGGCCATCTTTTTGTTATCAATTTTCTCTTTGTACGGTGCGATGGGATCCATCGGGCGCACGACCCCGTACTTGGCCGAAATAATGGCGATCGAAGCTTGACCAATCTTCTGCTGTGCCTTGTTCAGGCGTGCCCACCCCAAAGCCGCGTAGAGAACCCCCGAATAGACCTGGATAGCCGGGCCGGGGCTGGGTGATTTCTTCTCAGAAGGCGGCAGCAGGATCAACACTGACCCAGTATGCCCGTGACGACACGCTGCGGGCTTGTCAGTGGCCCCTGATACCTTTCGAACAGATGTTCGGATAAACTTATCACGTACAACCAGAGCGGTTCCAACTTCCGCCCGCATGCGATCCACACCTTGTGTGGGGGTCAAGCGGTCCGTCGTTGGGTCTCCGTACCTTCTGGGCCAGACCAAAACGTTTTTGCATAACGCAGGACGTTCTATCGAAAGGAATGTAAGTGGCTACTGAAAAAAGTAATAAAGCTAACGATGCAGCACAAGATAAAGCCAACAGCGAACGCCAAAAAGCGCTCGACACAGCCCTAGCCCAGATCGAACGTCAATTTGGTAAAGGCTCAGTAATGAAGATGTCGGAGCGACAGAACACTGTTATCGAAGTTATTCCAACAGGTTCAATCGCACTAGATATCGCACTTGGTATTGGTGGACTTCCACGCGGTCGTGTTGTTGAAATTTACGGACCAGAATCTTCAGGTAAGACAACTCTTACCTTGCATGCAATTGCTAATGCTCAAAAAGCTGGCGGCATCTGTGCTTTCATCGATGCAGAGCATGCATTTGATTCAGAGTATGCAAAGAAACTAGGTGTAGATATCGATGCACTGCTTGTTTCACAACCAGATACTGGTGAGCAAGCTCTAGAAATCATGGACATGCTTATTCGTTCAGGTGCTCTTGATCTAGTTGTGGTTGACTCAGTTGCAGCACTTGTTCCTCGTGCTGAAATTGAAGGCGAGATGGGTGACTCACACATGGGTCTACAAGCTCGTTTGATGTCACAAGCACTTCGTAAAATTACCGGTGCGCTTCACCAATCAAAGACAACTGCGATCTTTATTAACCAGCTCCGCGACAAGATCGGTGTGTTCTTTGGTTCACCAGAGACAACAACTGGCGGTAAAGCACTCAAGTTTTACGCCTCTGTTCGTCTAGATATCCGTCGTATTGAAACGCTTAAGGATGGCCAAGAATCTGTTGGTAACCGTACCCGCGTAAAGGTCGTTAAGAACAAAATGGCTCCACCATTTAAGCAAGCTGAATTCGACATCATTTACGGTACTGGAATTTCCCGTGAAGGCTCTTTGATCGATATGGGTGTTGATATCGGTATCGTTAAGAAGTCGGGAGCTTGGTACACCTACGAAGCTGATCAACTAGGTCAGGGTAAAGAAAATGCTCGCGCATTCCTCTTGGATAACCCAGATCTAGCAAATGATATTGAGACCAAGATCCGCGCTCACTTTGTTCCGGTTGAGGTCGATCCAGCGTTAGTTGCTGCAATCGATGAGGCCGCCGCAGAGGTGGATTTCTAAGCTCCAATGTTGGAGTACTCCAAAGTTGACCACGAGGCTGACCCTTACTCAATTGCAAACACCATCGCATTAAACGCTTTGGTTGCGCGGGCCAAGAGTAAGGGTGAGCTTCTGGCTCATCTAAAAAAGCGCGGAGTCGAAGATGATGTTGCTAATGCAACGGTCTTTAGGCTCCAAGAAAAAGGATTGATTAACGATTCCGAGTTTGCAAAAGCCTGGACTCAATCTCGACATACCTCTAAGAAACTATCCAAAAGAATCATCGCTGGCGAACTTCGCACTAGGGGAGTAGATCAGCAAAGTATTGATGAAGCTTTGGATGAGATCGATGATGAAGCTGAATACCGCACTGCTTTCTCTTTAGCGATGCGCAAATACAGCACAATGAGTCGTTTTGAGGCTGATGTTCAGATCCGCAGAATTCAATCTTTGCTGCAGCGAAAAGGTTTTTCCTTTTCTACTATTTCGCGAGTTATTCGCGAGCTAGGAATTCAGTCAGACGAGCAGCGGTAGCAACTACTGCAGCGGCATGAATGCGGCCTGGTTGACGTCCTAGACGCTCGATCGGGCCGCTAATGCTTACTGCCGCAATTACCTTGCCATTAGGTGCACGAACTGGTGCGGACACTGAAGCAACTCCAGCCTCGCGCTCTCCGACTGATTGCGCCCACCCGCGGCGACGATCAGCTGATAGTTGTGCGGCGGTAAAGCGTGCATTAGTTAGTCCGCGGTGAATTTTTTCTGAATCCTCCCACGCTAATAAAATTTGGGCTGCAGAACCTGCCTGCATAGTTAATGCCGCACCGACTGGAACAGAGTCGCGAAGACCTGAAAGACGCTCTGCCACCGCAACACAGATACGTAGGTCTCCTTGACGGCGATACAACTGAGCACTCTCACCTGTGGCATCACGCAGCGCCGATAGTGCAGGAGCTGCAGCAGCTAGCAAGCGATCTTCGCCCGCAGCTGCGCCTAATTCGCCAGAACGCGGTCCTAGAACAAAACGTCCCGTTAGATCTCGGGCTACTAAGCGATGAAACTCAAGAGCTACCGCTAATCGGTGGGCGGTAGGGCGGGCGATGCCAGTTGCGGCCACTAGCTCTGCAAGTGAATGCGGGCCAGCCTCTAGCGTGCTTAGAATTGACACCGCTTTGTCTAAAACGCCAACTCCGCTATTCTTTGTGTTCACAGAGTGATATTAGCATCTCAGTATCTGATACCTCAAGTTGGAACGAAAAAGGAGCACAAGGGCCGTGGGTAAAACTTTAGCGGAAAAGATTTGGGCAGAGCATGTCGTTCGCTCGGCGCAAGGTGAACCAGATCTTGTTTACATTGATCTGCATTTAATCCATGAAGTAACTAGCCCACAAGCATTTGATGGTTTGCGCCTAGCTGGTCGCCCAGTACGCCGCCCTGATCTAACTATTGCTACCGAAGATCACAATGTTCCGACAATTGATATTGATAAGCCGATTGCAGACCCGGTTTCAAAGCTGCAGGTCGATACTTTGCGTGCCAACTGTAAAGAATTCGGCGTTCGCATTCACTCGCTGGGAGATAAGGACCAAGGCGTTGTGCACGTTGTTGGACCTCAACTTGGAATCACGCAACCCGGCATGACAATCGTGTGCGGAGATTCGCATACTTCAACCCACGGTGCTTTTGGTGCGCTCGCATTTGGAATTGGAACATCCGAAGTAGAACATGTTTTAGCTACACAAACTCTGCCGTTGCTGCGCCCAAAGACGATGGCAATCAATGTCGAAGGATCTTTGAAGCCTGGAGTTACTTCTAAGGACATCATTCTTGCGATCATCGCGAAAATCGGCACCGGTGGCGGTCAGGGTTATGTCATCGAATACCGCGGAAGCGCAATTCGTGCATTGTCTATGGAATCTCGTATGACAGTGTGCAATATGTCAATCGAAGCTGGTGCACGTGCAGGTCTCATTGCCCCAGATCAAACTACTTTTGATTACATCAAGGGCAAGCCTCATGCGCCCGAAAATTTCGATGCAGCTCTTGCATATTGGAAAACACTCTTTACTGATGCAGATGCAAAGTTTGATGTCGAAGTGAATCTCAATGCCGATGAACTGGAGCCTTTTGTAACGTGGGGAACCAACCCTGGTCAGGGACTTCCGCTAAACGGTGTTGTGCCAAACCCTGCAGATTTTGCAGATACTGAAGCAAGAACCGCTGCAGAACGTGCACTTGTCTACATGGGTCTAGAAGCCGGAACACCACTGAAGAAGATAGCGATTGACACTGTTTTCTTGGGCTCGTGCACCAATGGTCGTATCGAAGATTTGCGCGCAGCTGCAGATATTTTGAAGGGAAAGAAGATTGCTTCATCTCTTCGCATGTTGGTAGTTCCAGGATCAGCACGTGTTCGTCTTGAAGCCGAGGCCGAAGGTTTAGATAAAGTCTTTCTTGCTGCCGGCGCTGAATGGCGCAATGCAGGGTGTTCGATGTGTCTTGGCATGAACCCCGACCAACTTGCTGTGGGCGAGCGTTCTGCATCTACTTCAAACCGAAACTTTGAAGGCCGTCAAGGTAAAGGTGGAAGAACACACCTTGTAAGTCCACTCGTTGCAGCAGCAACCGCGCTGCGTGGAACTCTGTCTTCACCGTCGGATCTGTAAGGAGCAACTGACCATGGAAAAATTCATTACACATGTTGGAACCGGCGTTCCACTTCGACGAAGCAATGTTGATACAGATCAAATCATTCCTGCTGTTTATTTAAAGCGCGTTACCCGTAGCGGTTTTGAGGATGGCCTCTTTGCGGCTTGGCGCAATGATCCTGAGTTCGTTCTCAATCAACCTGCTTACAAGAACGGAACAGTTTTAGTTGCTGGCGCTGACTTTGGAACTGGCTCATCACGTGAACACGCGGTGTGGGCGCTTCAGAACTATGGCTTCAAGGTAGTTATCTCTAGCCGCTTTGCCGACATTTTCCGCGGAAATTCGCTTAAGGGCGGATTGTTGACGATCATCCTTGAACAAAGCGATGTTGAAGCAATGTGGGAAGCGATTGAAGCTGATCCAGCAACGCCTATCACCGTAAATCTAGAGGAACGCGCAGTCTCGTACGGTGCCAAAAGCTTGCCTTTTGCTATCGATGATTACACCCGCTGGCGTTTGATGGAAGGTTTAGATGACATCGGGCTGACCTTAAAACAGACTGATTTCATTGATTCTTTTGAGAAAAATCGTCCTGCATACAAACCAGCAACCCTTCCAATTCGTTCGTAAGGGTTCAAAACAAGCGTAATTTAAGGGTTTTTTGCATAGGGTGAAGCACTTTATGAAGAACTCTCAATCTAAGATTTAGGGTTTTCTACGCATAAAAAACAATGTTTTTTGGATTTTGTGTGAAATAAAAAATTGCGACACGCGCATTTCAATAGCCTCATCACCCCTAATGTGCGCGTAAGTTTATGAACACGTTAAGCGGTTGCTTAACATTTACGCGTAAATAAGGGGATTTCAATGAATAAGGCCCAATTCATTGCTGCGTTAGCACCACACTTCAACGACAGCAAGAAGGAAGCAGCTCACGCTGTAGATATCGTTTTTGACACAATCGTTCGCAACCTTTCAAAGGGCGAAGATGTAATGATCAACGATTTCGGTAAGTTCAAGAAGGTTGACCGCAAGGCACGTATGGGACGTAACCCATTCACTGGCGAGACAATCAAGATCAAGGCTTCAAAGAAGGCTCGCTTCCTACCTGCAAAGGCACTCAAGGAAGTTATCTCAGGAGATCGCAAGCTAGCTCCTGCACCAAAGCCAGAGCCAAAGGTTGTTGCTAAGCCAGCAGCAAAGAAGGCAGCTCCAAAGAAGGCTGCGAAGAAGTCTGCAAAGAAGGCAGCTCCAAAGAAGGCGGCTAAGAAGTCACCTGCTAAGAAGAAGCCAGCAGCAAAGAAGGTTGTAAAGAAGGCTAAGAAGAAGTAATTCTTTTTTCTTTAAAGACGGGGTCGGCTAACGCTGGCCCCGTTTTTGCATGTGCAGCGTTACTATTAATGCCATGACGGAGTACAAGATCTCTTACGCTCCACCAATAGGAAAGCCACTCGGCACAAACTTCGCCTTTAAGTTAGGCACCAAGGTGGTTATTCCTCTTCTCAACCTTGTAGGCAAGAAAGTTTGGCGCAGCGGAGAGAAACTTCCCAAGACCGGCAAAATCATTGTTGCCAGCAACCATGTCTCTTACTTAGATGTTTTGTTCTTAACGCACTTTCTTTTTCGCAATGGCCGAGCCCCTCGATATATCGGCAAAGAGGGAGTGTTTAAGGTTCCAGTAATTGGAAAGATTATTTTGGCCGCAGGCATGGTTCCAGTTGCTAGAGAAAGCAAGGATGCATCCAAAGCTCTTGATCACGCAGTTAGGCTGTTAAATGTTGGACACTGTGTTGGCGTGTACCCCGAAGGTACTTTAACTCGTGACCCAAATGGTTGGCCCATGGTTGCAAAGACCGGCTTAGCGCGTTTAGCAATCGCAACACAGACCCCAGTTGTTCCTATAGCTCAATGGGGATCCCAGATCGTGATGCCTACCTATGAAAAGAAAATCAAATTTTTTCCACGCACCCCCATCAAGATTCTGGTCGGCGATCCGCTAGACCTTTCACCGTGGTACGGAAAAGAGAATGATGCAGAGGCGCTAAGAGAGGCAACTGCCTTTGTGATGCGTGAGCTAACAAATCTTCTCGAACAACTTCGCGGCGAAAAGCGTCCAGTGGAAATCTTTGATCCCCATAATTCAAATCTGCCCAGAACCGGAAACTTTAAGAAGGCAAAGAAGAAGTGAGCAAGGTCGTAGTTCTTGGTGCTGGTCAGTGGGGAACCACTATGGCACAAGTTCTGTGTGATGCTGGAAACCACGTATTGATGTGGGGCCGTAGCCAAGAACTAGTAGATGAAGTCAATGAAAAACACACAAACTCAAAGTACTTGGATGACAGTGTTCTACCGGTTGGACTAAAAGCCACAACGAGTTTAAGTGAAGCTTTTGAGTATTCAAATATCTATGTACTCGCGGTGCCTGCACAAACCCTTCGTGAAAATCTGATGGCCTGGAAGTCGATGGTTCAACCCAATGCCTTGTTCATAAGCACGCTCAAGGGTATTGAAGTAAGCAGTATGTCGCGTATGACCGAGATTATTTCCGAGGTACTAGAAACTCAGAACATTGCAATCATTACCGGACCAAACCTTGCAAATGAGCTTGTTTTGCGCCAGCCAGCAGGTGCGGTCGCAGCTGCTCCTACAATTGCAATTGCTGAAAAAGTTCAACACTTGTTTACGACTCCTTATTACCGCGTTTATACATCGGTAGATGTTTTGGGATGCGAACTCGCAGGGGCCATCAAAAGTGTGATTGCTTTGGCAGTGGGTATGTCAATCGGAATGGGTTACGGTGAAAATACTCAAGCCATGCTCATTACCCGCGGCCTTAATGAAGTTGCCCGTTTGTGTGCAGCGCACAATGCAGATCCACTGAGTGCTGCAGGTCTTGCCGGTATGGGGGATTTAGTTGCAAGTTGTGGATCAGCACTTTCTCGCAACCGAACTTTTGGCGAAGTTTTGGGCAAAAGCGGTTCGATGGGAGTTGCCAAAACGCAGGTTGCAAAAACAGTGGAAGGTGTTGCATCTTCTAGCGCCGTTCTTGAAATTGCACACCGTGTAGGAATTGAAGTTCCAGTCATCGAAGCGGTCGCAGATGTTGTTTCAGGCTTATTGACGCCAGAACAAGCGCTAGATCGCCTGATGGAGATCACGACTAAAGCAGAAATCTTTATCCGATGAGCAAATTAACTGTTGCAATCATCTGCGGAGGACCGAGCAGTGAGCATGAGGTTTCATGTGTTTCGGGTGGAGGAGTCTTAAAGGGCTTAGATAAGAAAAGCTTTACTCCGATTTTGATCGGAATTACCAAGGCAGGCAAGTGGGTCGCACTTGATGAAAACTATCCGCTGGCGATTAAAAACAAGGTCATGCCAACCATTGAAGACAATGGAACAACGGTTGAGCTTTCACAAGGTGGAGTTGTGATCAACGGATCCTTCGTGAAAATCGATTGTATTTTTTCAATTCTTCATGGCGAGTTTGGTGAAGATGGAAAGATTCAGCAGTTGCTAGAAGATGCACATATTCCATATGTCGGAAGCGGAGTTAAAGCCTCTGCCGATGCCATGGATAAAGCGCTGGCTAAAGGATTGTTTTCTGCAGCAGGCCTTAAGGTTGCACCCGGAATTGTTGTTCACAAAGGTGATCCGCACCCAGATGCGCAGACACTTTCATTTCCCGTCTTTGTAAAGCCATCTAGTGGTGGCTCTAGCCGTGGAACTCACAAAGTTAAATCAGCTGATGCATTGTCGGCGGCAATAAATGACGCACTTTTGTATGACTCGAAGGTATTGATCGAAACGGCCATTAATGGACGCGAAATTGAGTGCGCAGTTCTAGAACGTGATGGAACCAGTTACGCGTCCGTTGTGGGAGAAATTGTCGTTAATCCTCAATTCGAATTTTATGATTTTGAAGCTAAGTATTTAGATGATGCGACAACGGTAAAGATTCCTGCTGATATCCCCGAAGCTGATGCCCAGGCGATTCAAATTGCAGCGATGCAGGCTTTTGACGCGCTAGGTTGTGCAGGACTGGCAC
>JBIIQY010000065.1:0-3586 GCA_044341805.1 Candidatus Planktophila sp. | reverse complement strand
CTAGACAAAATCGAATTGCACAACGCGCTGCTTACTTACGTGGCGACGAGTCAGCACTTCCTGCACGTGATCGCGGTCCAGCACGACGATACGTTCGAAACTTTGTGGATTCACGACGATCAATTGGCGAGTACTTCTTGCCAATCATCTTTGTGGTTTTGGTTCTTACGCTATTTCCTGTCGCCGTAGTACAAATTGGTGCGGTCGCTTTAATGTACGCCGTTCTGATTATTGCTGTGATCGATGGAATTTTTCTTTCACGCAAGATTCGCAGAGCTATAGGCATAAAGTTTCCAGGAACATCTACAAAGGGTCTAGGAATGTATGCCTGGTTGCGGTCAACGCAAATGCGCAGATTGCGTGCACCACACCCTCAAGTAAAGGTTGGCGACTCGATCGATTAAAGAGAGTTTAGGCCCGCGGGTTTGGGCTAACTGTCTTTGCAGCATCGCGCTCTGGAAGATTTCCTAGAGCTTTATCGATTGCTTTCATTACATCTGCATCGAGCTTTACGCCTGCGGCTTTTACATTCTCTTTGACTTGCTTAGGTTTTGTCGCACCCATGATTGCGCAAGAGACATTTGGATTTTGCAGAACCCAAGCGATTGCCAGTTGAGACATTGTTAAACCAGCTTGATCTGCAATTGGCTTAAGGTTTTGAACTGCTTCCAAAACTTCTTCGCGTAACCAACCCTTAATCATGTTGGCTCCGCTGCCTTTATCGGTAGCGCGTGAACCTGCAGGTGCTTTCTTGCCTGGCAAGTACTTTCCAGTCAAAACTCCTTGCGCCATTGGAGACCAAACAATCTGTCCAATGCCTTC
Source organism: Candidatus Planktophila sp. (assembly GCA_044341805.1). Lineage (GTDB taxonomy): Bacteria > Actinomycetota > Actinomycetes > Nanopelagicales > Nanopelagicaceae > Planktophila. The sequence continues at coordinate 2,764 of JBIIQY010000065.1, read as the reverse complement.
TTTTTGGGAAAGCGGAACAACTTCAGCTTCGATGACTCGCCACAACGCTGAATATTGAGGTTGGCTGGATACAAAACGGTTGTAGCCACGTGCATCTTGGATAGCCAATGCTGACTTAATCTGCGAAGCATTCCACTCTGAAAATCCGATGTAGTGCACCTTGCCCGCACGAATGAGATCGTCAAAAGCGCTCAAGGATTCTTCAAGCGGAGTCTCATAATCAAATCTGTGCATTTGATACAAATCGATGTGATCGGTCTGTAAGCGCTTCAGAGATGCGTTACATGATTCGATAATGTGTTTTCTAGAAAGTCCACGATCGTTTTTGCCGGTACCTGTTGGCCAATACACCTTGGTGAAAAGTTCGTAAGACTCGCGGCGAACGCCTTTAAGTGCTTTGCCTAAAACTGTTTCAGCTTTAGTTCCGGCATAGACGTCTGCGGTGTCATATGTAGTAATTCCCTCGTCGAGCGCGGCTCTAACGCATTTGATCGCAGCTTCTGATTCGATCTGATTTCCGTGAGTAATCCAGTTTCCGTAAGCAATTTCAGAAACGTACATTCCGGTGCTACCAAGGCGTCTGTATTCCATGCTGGCAAGCCTATGACGAGCGCGCCTAGTTGCCAACCCCGAGTCAGTATGGTTTGGTTCGTTCACAACTTAATAGCTCCTCTACTGGGGGAAGTTCGGTGAAAATCCGACGCTGACCCGCAACCGTAAATCGTTCAAAGAGTAAAACTCTTGAATTAGATAAGTCGGATTACCCAATAGAACGAGATGAGACAAACACCCGCCGAGGTTTGCGGGGTGTGCTCCTAACACCAAATGTATTGGCGATTTTGCCATACCTTTGGTGCGGTTCACTCCCTGTGAGACTCTTTCTTTTGAGAGGCTACACAGCAATGAAATTCAAAGTATTTTTTGCGGCAATTCTTTTAACCGCACTAACAATCCCACAAGCACAAGCAGCCGATACAGGTTGGCGCTATTGGGGTTACTTCCAAGCCGCACCTGGTGCAACTAAGTGGACACCAGCAATGACCGGACCAACTGTCGATGTTGCCGATGGAGCAGTCGAAGGTTGGGCTTTCACCTTTAGTAATGATGCAATCCCAGATGCAAAGGCTCCGAAGGTTGCACCATCATTTTCTGCAATTTGCGGAAAGACAAAAGCCGTCGCCGGGAAAAAGCGAGTTGCTGTCATGGTTGATTTTGGCTCAGCTGTGCTTCGCCCAAAAGGTGAATCAACTCCGCGATTGATTCAACGATGCGTTGTTGCAGATAAAGGCGCTTTGGGAATCGATGTACTTGGACAGGTAGTAAAAGTTCGTGCGCAAGGATCAGGCTTTATCTGCGGACTTAACGGCTATCCAGCTAAGGAATGTGGAGTCGAGATGAAAACTCCAAAGGGTTACCTCAAGAAGTAACTATGACTAAACCATCACTGCATCCATTTACTTGGTGGCTCTGGGCTATCGGCTTAGCTGTTGCCATTGTGCGTTTTGATAGCACGTGGTTCACCCTGTCATGTCTGGGTGTAGTGATGGTTGTTGTTTACACGTTTCGCGAGGATGTTCCGTGGGCAAAGAGTTTTGAATGGACACTGAAGCTATCTGCCTGGATTTTGGCAGTTAGAACTTTTGTCGGAATCGCCATTGGTGTACCGATTCCAGGTACAGAACTGTTCAAATTACCCGTTCTGCCTTTACCGTCATGGATGCCCGGAATCCGAATTGGTGGCGCAGTAACGTGGGAAAGATTGTCTTCTTCACTAGTTGAAGGTTTGCTCATCTGCGCCATAATCGTAATTTTTGGTGCAGCCGCTTCGCTTACAAGCCCACACCGACTTTTGCGCGTTTTGCCTGTACATATTTATGAGTTTGCAGTTGCTGTTGTAATCGCAACTTCAGTTCTGCCGCAGCTTGTTGGCTCTGTCAAAAGAATTCGAATGGCCCAACGTTTGCGTGGTCAAAGTACTCGGGGGTTCACTTCCTGGAAACGTGTCGCCATTCCATTACTTGAAGAATCACTTGCTCGCTCACTTGATTTAGCCGCAGCCATGGATAGCCGCGGATACGGCGTAAGCAAAAAACGCTCCCGCTACCGTCCAATTTCTTGGCACTTGAAGGATTCACTTGTCGTCATTTCTGCAATCGGTCTGGTCGTGATTTCATGATCAAGTTCTCCAATGTGTCTTTGATCTACCCAAACTCAACTACAACGGTTCTGGAAAACCTGAATCTGACAATTGCCGAAGGGGAACTAGTTTTAGTAATTGGCCCTACTGGTTCAGGTAAATCCTCACTTCTTCGACTGATTAATGGTTTAGTCCCTCATCACACCGGCGGAATCCTTGCTGGAGATGTCAGTGTGAACGGGATTTCAACTCAGATGACAAAGCCTGGTGGTATGGCACATCTAATAGGAATTGTTGGACAGAATCCCGCAAATGGTTTTGTTGCTGACACCGTTGAAGAAGAGCTTGCTTTTGGGATGGAGGTTCTTAACCTGCCCAATGATGTAATGCGCAAACGTGTTGAAGAGATTTTGGATCTGCTCAGCCTTGCCGCATTGCGAAACCGATCAATCGCAACTTTAAGTGGTGGGGAACAGCAACGAGTTGCAATTGGTGCTGCACTGGTAACCCATCCGAAAGTTCTTGTCTTGGATGAACCAACTAGCGCTTTAGATCCCATAGCGGCAGAAGAAGTTTTATCCATTCTGCACAGATTGGTCCATGACTTAGGACTTACGGTAGTAATTG
>JBIIQY010000018.1:0-12772 GCA_044341805.1 Candidatus Planktophila sp. | reverse complement strand
ACTGGCATAGCAATAGCGATTTGGTTGGGCGGTAAGCGTTTTCAATACAAAACAATTCAGGGTCAATCAATTGTCTCTGAAGTAGCAATTGTTGCAGTGCCTTCTGGAATTATCGGTGGGCGTATTTATCATGTGATCTCATCGCCTAACGCTTATTTTGGTGCTAACGGTTCTCCAATAGATGTCTTCAAGATTTGGGAAGGCGGATTGGGAATTTGGGGAGCTATTTCGCTTGGATTATTTGGCGCATACCTTCGTTACCGATCTTTAGCTAAGAAAGTTGATTTGCCATCATTTGCTGTTTTTGCTGACGCTCTAGCACCTGGAATTCTCTTTGCGCAAGCTATTGGTCGTTTTGGCAATTGGTTTAACGGCGAACTTTTTGGAAAGCCGTTGGATTCTTGGTGGGCGGTTGAGATTCCTTTGCGTTATCGCCCCAATGGTTTCTCCGAGTTTGAGTCATTCCACCCAACCTTTTTATACGAAGCAATCTGGTGCACTTTGATTGCGATAGTTATTCTTACATACGGAAAGAATTTCAAAGCTGGGCAATCTTTTGCACTCTATGTAGCTGCGTATTGCCTAGGTCGCTTTTTTATCGAACTGATCCGAATCGATACCGCGAACACAATTGCAGGTTTGCGCGTCAATGTCTGGGTAAGCGTGCTTGTAGGAGCAGGGGCTGCTCTCTATTTTGCTCGCGCCTCTAAAAAGATTCAGTAGCAGTCAGGTAGGCTTCCAATCATGAGTTTGGAAGAGGTCTACCAGAGAAATCTGCAACATCGCACTAATCGTGCAGGGTGGCTACGTGCCGCAGTCCTTGGTGCAAATGATGGCTTGGTTTCAACTGCAGCACTTATGATTGGTGTAGCTGCAGCTGGCAAGCAAGATTTCATCATTACGGCGGGCGTGGCTGGAATTACTGCAGGTGCAATGTCGATGGCTGTTGGTGAATATATTTCTGTTCGTTCTCAAAATGATGTTGAAGAATCAGATCGCAATCTTGAGATTGCTCACTTAGCTGCAGATCCAGAAGGTGAGTTACAAGAGCTGCAACAGATTTATATCGGCCGCGGTTTATCACCAGAACTTGCGCTACAAGTTGCTCTTGAAATGCATCGCAAAGATCCACTTGAAGCACACTTGCGTGATGAGTTAGGTCAACACCCAAGCACAAAGGCCCGTCCAGTCCAGGCGGCGCTTGCTTCGGCAGTTTCATTTACTCTCGGTGGCTTGATTCCATTTGCCGGAGCCTTTGCTCCAACACTTGGCACTAAGGCGTGGAGCATCGTGCTCTTTACTCTCGGTGGGTTGCTTCTAACAGGCGCGGTTTCAGCGCGCACCGCAGGCTCCAAGCTGCTGCGCCCAACGGTGAGGGTGCTGATCGGTGGTTCGCTCGGAATGGCAATCACGGCAGGTATTGGAAAGATTGCGCATATCTCGGGCATCTAATTAGCCCTCTTATTGCTACGATTTCGCCAGTAGATTGCACCACGGGCCAAGGATGTCCCTTTTATATGTAAGGACAAATCCGTAGGAGCGCGCCCATGGCACTTGCATCCAACTATCCACAAGCACAGGGACTCTATGACCCTGCCGCAGAACATGATGCATGTGGTGTTGCCATGGTTGCAACGCTTAACAAGGTTGCAACTCACGAGATTGTTGCCAAAGCGCTCACTGCATTGCGCAATATGGAACATCGCGGTGCATCGGGGGCTGAACCAGATAGTGGTGATGGCGCAGGAATTCTGATTCGTGTTCCAGATGCTTACTTTCAAGCCGTCGTTGATTTCAAACTGCCTGCAGCCGATGCATATGCAACTGGTATCGCGTTTATCGCAAAAGGTGCCGATGTAAAGAATGAGATTGCCCGCTTAGCAGATGAAGAAGGCCTTGTTGTTTTGGGTTGGCGTGAAGTTCCGATTAACTCATCATCACTGGGAAAGACTGCGTTGTCGGTCATGCCAGACTTCCACCAATTGTTTGTCGCAGGCAAGAATGGTGAAACAGGAATTGCTCTTGACCGTTTAGCTTTTTGCCTTCGAAAGCGCGCCGAACACACATTAGATTTGTATTTTCCTTCTTTGTCTTCACAAACAATCGTCTACAAGGGAATGCTTACAACCGGACAGCTGGAAGAGTTTTTTCCAGAACTATCAGATGAGCGTGTTGTTTCTCCACTTGCTCTAGTTCACTCACGTTTTTCTACCAATACTTTCCCTTCCTGGCCACTGGCTCACCCATACCGATTTATTGCTCACAACGGAGAAATCAATACCGTTAAAGGAAATCGCAATTGGATGCGCGCTCGCGAATCATTACTTGAAAGTGATCTGATTCCCGGCGATCTCAAGCGGTTGTTTCCTATCGTTGAAATGTCAGGATCAGATTCAGCATCATTTGATGAAGTTCTAGAACTTTTGTATTTGGGTGGACGCTCACTTCCGCACGCAGTGTTAATGATGATTCCAGAAGCGTGGGAGAACCATGCAACAATGCCGCAGAATCGTCGTGACTTCTACGCATTCCATGCCTCGATGATGGAGCCTTGGGATGGTCCAGCATGTGTGACATTTACTGATGGACATCAAGTAGGAGCGGTTCTAGATCGCAACGGTTTACGTCCATCTCGTTTTTGGGTTACAAAAGATGGACTAGTTGTTTTAGCATCCGAAGTTGGCGTACTAGATATTCCTGCTGAGAACGTGGAACGTAAAGGTCGCTTGCAACCAGGCAAGATGTTCTTGGTTGATATTGAGCAGGGCCGAATCATTGAAGATGGTGAAATCAAAGATGGTCTAGCAAATGCTGCTCCATACGGAGATTGGTTGCACGCAGGAATTGTGAAGTTAAACGATCTTCCATCACGTGAGCACATTGTGTACCCACACTCATCGGTAGTCCGACGTCAGCGAGCATTTGGTTATACCGAAGAAGATCTACGTGTTTTGGTGACGCCAATGGCCAAGAACGGCATGGAACCACTGGGATCAATGGGAACTGATTCTCCTATTGCGGCCCTTTCTGAAAAGCCTCGCTTGATCTTTGATTATTTCTCGCAATTGTTTGCGCAAGTTACAAATCCGCCACTTGATGCGATTCGTGAAGAGTTAGTCACAAGTCTTGGTACTGCAATGGGACCAGAACACAATCTCTTGGACCCAAGCCCAAATAGTTGCCGTCAAATTTCACTAGCTTTTCCGGTCATCGACAATGATGAACTTGCAAAGATAATTCACGTTAACGCCGACGGTGATTATCCAGGCCTTGCTGCCTATGTTGTCCGTGGACTCTTTAGCATCGCAGATGGTGGAGATTCTCTTCGTGATCGTCTCACCGAAATCAGAGCAGAAGTTTCGCAAGCGATTAAAGATGGTGCACGAATTATTGTTTTGTCAGATAGAGATGGTGATGCCGAAAACGCACCGATTCCATCCTTGCTACTAACTTCGGCGGTTCATCATCACTTGATCCGTGAAAAGACTCGCACCAAGGTGGGGCTAGTTGTCGAAGCCGGAGACGTGCGCGAAGTTCACCATGTTGCATTGCTTATTGGTTATGGAGCAGCCTGCGTTAATCCATACCTTGCCATGGAATCGGCCGAAGACTTGGTTCTTCAAGGTGTCATCACCGGAATCACTCCTGAAAAGGCGGTTAAGAATTTAATTAAGAGCCTTGGAAAAGGTGTACTAAAGGTTATGTCCAAGATGGGTATCAGCACCATCGCTTCATATACAGGTGCGCAAGTATTTGAAGCTATCGGACTTTCGCAAGAAGTTGTCGATGAGTATTTCGTGGGAACAACATCTCGCCTGGGCGGAGTCTCACTTGATGTGATTGCAGAAGAGACAATTGCGCGCCATCACATTGCTTATCCACCTGGGGGAGAAGTTCCAGGAACAAAGCGCTTACCTATTGGCGGGGAATACCAGTGGCGTCGCGAAGGCGAACCACATTTGTTTGACCCAGAGACCGTGTTTACTTTGCAGCATTCGACGCGTAACAAGCGCTACGACATCTTCAAGCGCTATACCGATCGCGTTAATGAACAAAGTAAGCGACTGATGACACTTCGTGGATTATTCCAATTCAAAGAAGGTGTAAATCCACCGATTTCTGTTGATGAAGTAGAACCGATTAGTGAAATCATTAAGCGTTTTTCTACTGGCGCAATGTCGTACGGTTCGATTTCAGCTGAAGCCCACGAAACTCTTGCAATTGCCATGAACCGACTTGGTGGAAAATCCAATACCGGCGAAGGCGGCGAAGAAGTCGAACGCAATATCCCAATGGCAAATGGTGATTCAAAACGTTCAGCCATCAAGCAAGTTGCATCTGGTCGCTTTGGCGTAACAAGTAATTACTTAGTAAATAGTGATGACATTCAGATCAAGATTTCACAGGGCGCAAAGCCTGGTGAGGGTGGACAGCTACCGGGAAACAAGGTCTATCCATGGATCGCAAAGGCACGTTATTCAACGCCGGGTGTGGGATTGATTTCACCACCTCCGCATCACGATATTTATTCGATTGAAGACTTAGCCCAACTGATTCATGACTTAAAGAATGCAAACAAGAACGCGCGCGTGCACGTTAAGTTGGTTGCCGAAGTTGGAGTTGGAACAGTTGCAGCAGGTGTTTCAAAAGCACATGCTGATGTTGTTTTGATTTCAGGCCACGATGGTGGAACTGGTGCTTCACCACTTACATCGCTTAAGCACGCAGGTGCGCCATGGGAACTTGGTCTGGCTGAAACTCAGCAAACCTTGTTGCTTAATGGCTTACGAGATCGCATCGTTGTTCAAACTGATGGTCAGTTAAAGACGGGACGCGATGTTGTCATTGCAGCTTTACTAGGCGCTGAAGAGTATGGATTTGCTACCGCACCTCTAGTTGTCTCAGGTTGCATCATGATGCGCGTGTGTCATCTGGATACTTGCCCGGTTGGCGTTGCAACTCAGAACCCTGAGCTGCGCAAGAAATTCACCGGAAAACCAGAGTTCGTCGAAACTTTCTTTGAATACATTGCCGAAGAAGTTCGTGAAATCTTGGCTCAATTAGGTTTCCGCACTTTGCAAGAGGCAATTGGTCACGTTGAATTTTTGGATACTCGCAAGGCGGTAGATCACTGGAAGGCAGCCGGACTAAACCTAGAACCGTTATTAGTTCGCCCAGCTGTCGACAGCGCGCTACACAACACCATTAAGCAAGATCATGGATTAGACGCGGCATTGGATAACCAACTAATTGAACTCGCTCAACCAGCATTAATGAAGGGCGAGTTAGTGAAAATCGATCTACCAGTGCGAAATGTAAATCGCACCGTGGGAACTATGTTGGGCGCTGAAGTTACTCGCAAATACGGGGCAGAGGGATTACCTGCTGGAACTATCGATGTCACTTTGCACGGATCTGCTGGCCAATCATTGGGTGCATTTATTCCACGTGGTGTGGCAATTCGTTTGTATGGCGATTCTAATGATTATGTTGGAAAGGGAATTTCAGGTGGACGCGTAGTTGTTCGTCCAGATGTAAAGGCGACCTTCCCTTCTCAGGACAATGTCATTGCAGGAAACGTTATTGGTTATGGCGCTACTGCTGGTGAAATCTTTATTCGTGGAGTTGTGGGAGAACGCTTCTGTGTCCGTAATTCGGGCGCACTAGCAATTGTTGAAGGCATCGGCGATCACGGTTGCGAATACATGACTGGCGGCACTGTTGTTGTTCTGGGTCGCACAGGACGCAATATTGCAGCGGGTATGTCAGGCGGACGAGCATTTGTTTTGGATCTTGACGCAGCCAATGTCAATGCTGACATGGTTGATGTTCTAGCTGTACCTGATGATCAGAAAGAGATTCTGAAGGATCACATCTCTAAGTATTTTGCTGAAACAGGATCTGAAATTGCAAACGCACTTCTGAAGGATTGGGAGAAGAGCTTGGCTCGAATCTCACTGATTATGCCGCGCGACTATGCACGTGTGCTTGCTGCAATGGAGCGAGCCACTCGTGAAGGCCTACCGGTTGACGCACTAGTGATGGAGGTTGCAGCTAATGGCTGATCCAAAAGGTTTTATGACAACACCACGCGAAACTCCGAAGCGTCGTCCAGTAGATGTACGTATTAAAGACTGGCGCGAAGTGTATGAACCACAAAGCATGGAGCATCTACAAAAGCAGGCTGGTCGTTGCATGGATTGCGGTATTCCTTTCTGTCACAACGGTTGTCCACTGGGCAACCTGATCCCTGAATGGAACGATTTGATGTACCGCGGGGATACAAATGAGGCGATTGATCGTTTGCATGCGACTAATAACTTTCCCGAATTCACTGGGCGTCTTTGCCCAGCACCTTGTGAAACCGCTTGCGTTGTTGGCATTAACCGCGACGCGGTAACGATTAAGCAGATTGAACTTCGCACGATTGAAGAAGCTTTTGGAGCAGGAAACGTTAAGCCTTTAGCGCCAGATCGTCTTACGGGTAAAACTGTTGCTGTTATTGGTTCTGGTCCTGCAGGTCTTGCTGCTGCGCAACAGTTAACTCGCGCTGGCCATACCGTTGCCGTTTACGAGCGTGCCGACAAGATTGGTGGACTGCTTCGTTACGGAATTCCAGAGTTCAAGATGGAAAAGCACATCCTTGATCGTCGTTTAGAGCAGATGGAAAAAGAGGGAACTCGTTTTCGTCCAGGTGTAGATGTTGGTAACGAGCTCACTGGTTCTGACCTGCGCAAGAAATATGACGCAGTAGTTTTGGCGGTGGGATCAACACAATGGCGTGACCTTTCGATTAAGGGTCGCGAACTCAAAGGTATTTACCAGGCTATGGAATTTTTACCTTGGGGAAACAAGCAGGCTTTAGGCGAAATTGAAGTTTCACCAATTAATGTTGCAGGAAAGCATGTTGTCATTCTGGGCGGTGGAGATACCGGAGCTGATTGCTTAGGAACTTCTGTTCGACAAGGTGCAGCAAGTGTTACTCAGCTTGAAATTATGCCGCGTCCAAGTGATGAGCGCCCTTCAGGTCAACCGTGGCCGACTTACCCAATGATTTATCGTGTATCCAGTGCACACGAAGAGCAAGACAATCGTATGTTCTCAGTGAGCACAGAGGAATTCTTAGGGGATGGGCAAGGCAACTTGCGCGCATTGAAGATTGTTGAAACTCAGTTCGTCAATGGAAAGTTTCAACCAGTTGCTGGATCTGAAAAAGAAATCCCTTGTGATTTTGTTTTCATGGCAATGGGATTTACAGGTCCTGAAAAATCTTCGCTCATCACTCAGTTAGAAGTACAACTAGATGATCGCGGAAACATCAAGCGCGATGAAAATTTCCAAACAACCGAAGAAGGTATCTTTGTTGCCGGCGATGCTGGCCGTGGTCAGTCTTTGATCGTGTGGGCAATTGCTGAAGGTCGAAGCGCAGCGGCTTCAGTTGATAGATATCTCACGGGACGTACGCAACTTCCTTCACCTATTGCGCCAACTGACCGTCCATTGATGGTTTAAGGTACTTACATGCGTAGAGCGAAAATTGTTTGCACGATGGGTCCTGCCGTTGAATCACCTGAAAAGGTTAAGGAGCTCATCGAGGCTGGCATGAATATGGCCCGCTTAAACCTTTCGCACGGTGGGTATGAAGAACACCAAACCCGACTTGATCGTGTGCGCGAAGCGGCAAAAGCTGCAGGAAAGCCAATTGCAATTCTGGTTGATCTACAAGGGCCAAAGATTCGTCTTGCACGATTTGCTAACGGTCCACACGAGCTAGAGCGTGGCGATATCTTCACAATTACAACTGATGAGGTTGAAGGTACGAAGGATCGTGTTGGGACCACTTACAAAGGTTTACCGGGGGATTGCAATCCAGGAGATCGCATCCTGATTGATGATGGAAAAGTAACTGTCGAAGTTGTAGAAGTTAAAGGCAACGATGTAGTCACAAAGGTTATTCAGCCAGGCGCAGTCAGCAACAGCAAGGGCATCAACTTGCCCGGAGTTGCGGTTTCAGTTCCTGCGCTTTCAGAGAAAGATAAAGAAGATCTTCGTTGGGGAATGAAAGCTGGCGCAGATTTTATTGCGCTGTCATTTGTTAGAAACGCAGCAGACATTAAAGATGTCCACGCAATCATGGATGAAATTGGTTTCCGGATTCCGGTGATCGCAAAGATTGAAAAGCCACAAGCGGTAGATAATCTTGAAGAAATTGTGGCAGCATTTGATGGCATCATGGTGGCCCGCGGCGATCTCGGAGTAGAGATGCCAATCGAAGAAGTGCCACTTGTTCAAAAGCGTTGTATTGAACTAGCGCGTGAAGCAGCAAAGCCAGTGATTGTGGCTACTCAGATGCTTGATTCGATGATCACTAACTCTTCACCAACTCGCGCTGAAGCAACAGATTGTGCAAACGCGGTTCTAGATGGTGCGGATGCTTTGATGTTGTCTGGCGAAACTTCTGTTGGCGCTTTTGCAATCGAAGCGGTTGCAACTATGGCTCGCATCATCGCCCGCACCGAAGAAGGCGGCTTTGAAATGATTCGTGCATTGCGCACAACTCCAAAGACAAAAGGTGGCGCAATCACACGCGCAGCAGCCGAAGTCGGCGCAATTGTTGGCGCCAAATACTTAGTTACTTTTACTCAATCAGGAGATTCGGCTCGTCGAATGGCTCGTCTGCGGTCACCTATTCCCATTGTTGCCTTTACGCCAGAACTTGGAACCTATAACCGCTTAGCTTTGTCATGGGGAGTTGAACCAGAGGTGACTCCAATGGTTAAGCACACTGATGAGATGGTGAAGCAAGCCGATACTTTGTTAATCGAGTCTGGCCGCGCTCACGTGGGCGAGAATGTAGTGATTGTTGCTGGATCGCCTCCAGGGATTCCGGGCTCAACTAACGCAATGCGTGTTCACGTCGTGGGAGATGCAGTTGGTGGAGTCGTAGCGGCTTACCGCTAAGATTGCTCCACGATTAGCCTCGGTACTCCAACGGTAGAGAGGGCAGTCTCAAACACTGCATAGTGTCGGTTCGAATCCGACTCGGGGCACTCATGACAATAATTTCGGGGAATGGAATTCTGGAAGGATGAATCGACAATGACGGTTCGTATTCTGGTCGCAGAAGATGAAACCTTAATCCGCATGGATCTTGTTGAAATGTTGCAAGCAGCCGGTTATGAAGTAGTAGCACAAGCAACAAACGGGCAAGAGGCTATTGATCTCGCAACGCAGCACACACCAGATCTTGCAATTCTTGATGTGAAGATGCCAGTTCTTGATGGAATTTCGGCGGCAGAGAAAATCATTGAAATTGCACCAGTCTTAATGCTCACCGCATATTCTCAGAAAGAGTTAGTAGATCGAGCTCGTGATGCAGGTGTAATGGCATATGTTGTTAAGCCATTTACGATTGGTGACTTAATGCCGGCGATTGAAATTGCAATAAGTCGCCATACGCAAATGAAATCGCTGGCGGCCGAGGTTGCAGATCTTCATGACCGCCTCGAAACTCGTAAGCTCATTGATCGCGCCAAAGGCTTGCTGATGAAAGCGCTCAACCTTTCAGAACCCGAAGCTTTTTCCTGGATTCAAAGAGCTGCCATGGATCGCCGATTAACGATGAAAGAGGTCGCAGAAGCGGTGGTTAACCCCAACGCAGTCCTCGATAAGTAGGCCATTTCTTGTCTCAATACTTGATACCAAAATCCCATTTATAACGAAACCGAGACAATTCACGCGGGAAACTGTCTTGTCTAATGCTCACCCCTGCCATTACTCTTTACGCCTCCCTGTCCCGGGACACAAGAACAGGAAAGGCACTACATATGAAGAAGAATCGCGTTCTCGCGGTTGTAGCTGCAGTAGCAATGGCAACATCATCATTCGTTGCATTCGCTCCGTCAGCATCAGCTAATTGCTCAAGCAAGCTAAAGATTGCTTACCAGGGCCCACTAACTGGACCTGAAGCAGCTCTAGGAATCAACGAGCTTAACGGTGTTAAGTTCGCACTAAAGAAGTTCCTTGCAGCTAACAAGTCAGCAAACGTTGACCCAGTTGTTTACGAAGTAGATGACCAGGGAGATCCAGCAGTTGCTGGTCCAATCGCTCCTAAGGTTGCAGCAGAAGCTTGCGTAGTTGCGCTAGTTGGTCCTGCTTACTCAGGCGCAACACGTGTATCACTACCAATCTACGAGGCAGCAATGTTGCCAATCATCACTCCATCAGCAACTAACCCAACACTGTGGGATTTCGGAAAGACTGTTTTCCACCGCGCAGTTTTGACAGATGACTACCAGGGTCCAGCACTTGCTCGCCTTGTAACATCACGTGTTAAGAACGCTAAGGTGTTCTTGGTTAACGATGCAACAGACTACTCAGTAGGTCTTGCAAAGACTGTAGACATCACACTTGCTGGTCGTCTTGTAGGTAAGGACACAACACCACAAGGAACTACAGATTTCACAGCAACAATTGCAAAGATCAAGAAGGCTAAGGCAACTGCAGTTATCTACACAGGTTACTTCTCACAGGCATCAGTGTTTGTAAAGCAACTTCGTGACTCAGGTTCAAAGGCAGTATTTGCTGCTGGCGACGGAGTTCTAGATGCACAGTTCGTCAAGCTAGCTCGTAAGGCAGCAGAAGGTGTTCTACTTTCAGCTCCAGCGATCCCAATGGAGACAGCATCTCCAAAGCTTGCAGCTGAAATGGTAAAGGCTGGTTGGACACCTGGTGTGTACACAACAGAGTCATACGATGCAGCTAACTTCTTCCTTGAGGCAATCAAGGCTGGAAACACAACACGTGCAGCAATTGAAAAGTACGTATCAACCAAGTCACACAAGGGTCTTTCAAAGACACTTAAGTTTGATGACAAGGGTGAAGTTTCAGGCGCAGACGTAAACGGCTTCACAATCAAGAACGGCAAGATCGTTCTTCTTGGAGCTATCAAGGCGTAATTACCAAGCAATTGGTAACGCTTTAAAATAAGTACGGACAGAGTGGACGGGTTTACCCGCCCACTCTGTCCCTTATAAAGTAAAGGTGAGAAATGGATTTTGCATTATTACGAGATGCGTTCTGGGGATTAACCTTTGATGGCATCGCACTCGGGGCAATTTACGCTCTCATCGCACTTGGCTACACCTTGGTGTACGGCGTACTTCGCCTCATCAACTTTGCGCACTCTGAAGTTTTTATGATCGGTACTTTCGCTTCACTTGTTACGGCAACGGGTCTGATGGGTGTCAATATCGATGATGAACCTCGCACCGGTGCAACCATGATTTTCACCTTGTTTGTGTGCCTCGTAATTGCGATGTTGGCTTCGGCCATTACCGCGGTTCTGGTAGAGATTGTTGCCTACCGTCGATTGCGTCAACGCGGTGCGACAAAGCTTGCAACTCTGATCTCAGCTATCGGTGTATCAATTTCACTTGTTGAATTGTTTAGAATTATGACAGATTCACTTCCACGCGAGTTTCCACGCATCATGGATAAGACATTTTTGTTTAGCTTTGCCGGTGCAGATATCCGTAATGACAAGGTCATCGTGATCATCGCTGCAGGTGTGATGATGTTTGCGCTAGAGCGCTTCATTACTAAGTCGCGACTTGGTAAGGGAATTCGCGCAGTATCAATGGATGAGAACACTTCAACTTTGATGGGCGTGAATATCAACCGAGTAATCACAGTTACTTTTTTCGCGGGCGGTTTAATGGCCGGTGCCGCAGCATTTTTCTACATTTTGGTTTACGAGAACACCTCATTTAAGGTCGGTTTCTTCCTAGGAATTAGTGCATTCACCGCCGCGGTTCTTGGTGGAATTGGAAACCTTAAGGGCGCGCTCTTTGGAGGTTTTGCTTTGGGGCTCATGGAGACATGGACTTCAGCTGTGTTTGGTACGGCATGGAAAGCGGTTATTTCATTTGTAATCTTGGTATTGGTTCTATTGATTAAGCCGACCGGCTTATTCGGAGAATCGATCCAGCAGGCGAGGGTCTAATGTTGAATTTCATTACTGGAATGAACTTGCGCGAAAGGGGCGCTGCTTATTGGGAGAGTTCTCCAAAGTGGAGACGAGTTGCAATGGCAACCTCTTTTATCGCTTTCTTTTACGCCCTTCCGTTCCTCAATAACCCTTTAATCAATACACCTGGTTCTGATTTCCAATCAGTTTTGTTCTATCCAGTTGGTATGTATGTACTGATGGCGATTGGCTTGAACATCGTTGTTGGTAAGTCCGGTCTTTTGGATCTTGGCTATGTAGCCTTCTTCGCTATTGGTGCTTACACCATGGCGATTCTAGGAACCAAGACCTCCCTTAATTTCTGGGAAATCTTGCCGATTGGTGTTGGCCTTGCAATGCTTTCTGGAGTTTTGCTTGGTTCACCAACACTTCGACTACGTGGTGACTATTTAGCGATCGTTACTCTGGGCTTCGGTGAAATTGTTCGCATCTTTGCGGTTAACACTGAAGCAATTGGTGGGGCTAGAGGTATTGCTGGAGTCCCAACTCCGCCAGATCTTTTCAATGCAAAGTTTACAATTTTGGATCCAAAGCCGTATTACTGGCTGTTGCTTACATTCACGCTCTTAATCATCTGGGTGGTGCGCCGTATGGCTGCACGTCGTCCTGGTCGAGCATGGGATGCAATTCGTCAAGATGATGATGTTGCCCAGTTGATGGGTATCAACACTCGAAAGTACAAAGTTTGGGCTTTCGTACTTGGCGCAGCTGTTGCAGGCGTTGGTGGAGTTATTTACGCCTCAC
>JBIIQY010000064.1:0-3694 GCA_044341805.1 Candidatus Planktophila sp. | reverse complement strand
ACCTACTATTCACCTACGTTAAGGGGAGTACCTCGTTCGGCATCTTCGTCAATACGGATAGAAATATCCCGGAGCTGCGACCGTCTAGTGAACTAGCGGTTGAGGGAGACCTTGGCACCAGGCCCCTTATACGAAATTAGGTGTATTCATGGATGTAACCCTTTTAACTTGGGCACTTGTAGTTGGCGCAATCATTGCTCTGATTGTTGTTGATCTACTTACTGTTAGCCGTAAGCCTCATGATGTTATGTTCAAAGAGGCAGCAATTTGGTCGATTTTCTACATTGGTGTTGCCATCGCATTCGGCGTGTGGGTCTGGCAAACCGCTGGTTCACAATTTGGAACCGAATACTTTGCAGCGTACTTAGTCGAGAAATCTCTATCTGTAGATAATCTCTTCGTCTTCATTATTATTTTGGCTCAATTTAAAGTTCCATCGATCTACCACCAACGCGTACTGATGTTCGGTGTAATTCTTGCCCTTGTTTTGCGCGCAATCTTTATCGCAGTTGGCGCAGCAGCTCTTGCCGCATTTAGCTTTACTTTCGTAATCTTCGGCGCGATCTTGATCTGGACCGGTGTGGGCTTATTCAAGCACTGGGATGAAGATCCTTCACCTGAAGATAACAAGCTAGTAAAGATCATCAGAAAGCGTATTGCGATGACTGATGAATACGATGGGTCAAAGATCTTTACTCGTCTAAATGGTAAGCGCATCGCAACACCAATGTATTTGGTAATGATTGCAATTGCATCTACAGACTTGTTGTTTGCTTTGGATTCGATCCCAGCAACTTTCGGTGTTACTCAAGAGCCATTCTTGGTCTTTGCAGCTAACGCCTTTGCTTTGCTTGGTCTACGAGCGCTGTACTTCCTACTCAAGGGCCTTCTAGACAAGCTTGTCTATCTATCTCTGGGCCTATCAATCATCTTGATGTTTATTGGTGTTAAGTTGATCATGACTTATGTACACGAAATTTGGTAT
Source organism: Candidatus Planktophila sp. (assembly GCA_044341805.1). Taxonomy (GTDB): domain Bacteria; phylum Actinomycetota; class Actinomycetes; order Nanopelagicales; family Nanopelagicaceae; genus Planktophila. Next base: position 2,709 of record JBIIQY010000064.1, on the reverse strand, counting down.
GAAGTTCCAAAGATCCCAACCTTGGTTAGCTTGGCAGTTATCGCACTTGTTTTGATTGTTTCTACTGTGGCAAGTTTGATGAAGGTGAAGAAGGATCCTTCAGCAACTGCCCACGCTGGACGCATCACTGCTGGAGAAAAAGGAGAAAAGTAATCTCAGATTGTTGATCTGTGAGTCCGGGATTAGTTACCCGGGCTCACAGTCGACATATTGAAATCTTTAATTACCATCGGCGGCACAGACATGCTTGTCATGTCTCCAGCCCACTCACGAGGCTGAGTCCATTCTGTTGCACCCGAATGAGCAATACGTGAAAGCGCACTGACAGGTGAATCATTCCAACGGAAGTTATTTGTTGCTCCCTGTACTTCACCATTTTTCACGTAATAAACGCCATCACGTGTAAGACCGGTAAGAAGTAATGAGTTCGGATCAACCATGCGGATGTACCAGAGCGTTGTCAAAAGCAATCCGTTATCAACCTTTTTAACAAGATCTTCTAGATTTCCGCTTGCACCATCAACGCTCATGATCAAGTTGTCGCCAAATGGTGTGTAAGGAAGCGATGTCAGTTGTGCACTTGCTCGCGTCTGAACTAGAGATTGCAGCACTCCATCCTTAATCCAATCAACTTGAGCTTGCTTCTGCCCGTTATCAAAGACCGAAGTAAATGAGCTACTAGTCGATGCAGCAACAAATGGTGAACCGGAAAGCACTGGGTGAGTAGGTGTACTAAACAGTTGCAGAGCTACATTAGATAGTTTCTCACCAACTCGTGTTCCGCCGCCCTTCTTTGAAAACACACTCTGGCCTTCATGGGCATCTCGTCCACCTGCAACCCACATCATGTAGACGTAGATATCGGCAACTGATCCTGAAGGAAAAATAGTGTCGTAGCGGCCAGCAGGAAGATCAATCTTCTTTGCTTGCCATTCAAGACGTTGACGGATATTTGCATCAATCTTTGCAACTGAAACATCCTTGAAATCATGAGTTTCAACGCCATCCCACGTAGAACGTGAACGCTGATGCGACTTTCCGGTCATTTCTACGCGACCGACCGGGGAATCATGGCGCAATCTCATTCCGCCCTTTGAACCAACCCAAATTGTTTGGTGAGTGTGCTCGGCGTAACCAAATAGTTCAATTGCATCAGCTTTTGACCGTTGCATCATGTCGCCAAGTTGTGGCGCAAAGCCAGCGAAAACTTCTGGACCTGTTGGAATATGTGGTGCGCTCCAATTACCAAAAGCTACATCGCGAGCAAGAGGTGCGAAATCTTCCGCCGCACCTGCAGCTTTTGCCGCAGCAGTAGCTTCAGAAAGAATTGCATCAATATCGCCTTCTTCAACATTGGTACGTGTAACCGCGCCAGCTGCCATTGATCCACCAACTGCAACAAATGCAATAACTGTGACGTTGCGCTGTGCAATTACACCGTTTGTTGTTAACGTGCTGCTGGCCCAACGAAGGTTTGCTTGTGTGCTGTCTTGGACAACGACAATGCAATCATCAGTTGTAGAACGGGCAAGGATCTTTTCAACCAGATCTTGTGCTGAAATCATTTGCTCGCCTCCGCAACTGTGTTGAGAACATTGACTTTGTCGAATACCGCCGCTGGACAGCCATGGCTAACTGCAGCCACCTGTCCTGGTTGTGCCTTACCGCAGTTAAACGCGCCACCTAGAACATAGGTAGAAGGTCCACCAACAGTCTTCATTGATCCCCAGAAATCTGTAGTTGTTGCCTGATATGCAACATCCTTTAGCTGGCCAACAATCTTTCCATTCTTAATGCGATGGAACTGCTGACCAGTAAATTGGAAGTTATAACGCTGCATATCAATCGACCAAGACTTGTCTCCAAGAATGTAGATACCGTCTTCGACAGATTCGATTAATTTTTCAAGGGTTGGACCCGTTGGATTTGCCTGCAGAGAAACATTTGGCATCCGCTGAATAGGTACATGTGATGGCGAATCAGCGTAAGCACAGCCATTACTGCGCTCCTTGTTCACAGCTGCTGCGATTCTGCGATCTAGTTGGTAACCAACCAAAACTCCATCTTTGACGATATCCCAGCGTTGCGCCGCAACACCTTCATCATCCCAACCAACGGTACTTAAACCGTGTTCGGTATTGCGATCTCCGGTGATATTCATCAAGGCAGATCCGTACTTCAAAGTTCCCAGCTTGTCTGGAGTTGCAAATGATGTACCTGCGTAATTGGCTTCATATCCAATCGCGCGATCTAGTTCAGTTGCGTGACCAATTGACTCGTGAATCGTCAACCAAAGATTTGATGGGTGAATCAAAAGATCGTATCGACCAGGTTCTACAGAAGGTGCTGCAACTTTTTCTGCCAGCAAAGTTGGTAACTGCTCAATCTCGGCATCCCAATTCCAGACTGAGTTATCCATCCATTCCCAACCAAAGCCTGCAGGCTGAGCAAGGGTGCGCATCGCTTCAAAACCATGGTCACCAGTTGAGATTGCTTCAATCTGGGTTTGAACGCGAACACGTTGTTGTGTCGTGCTTGTGCCAGCAGAGTCTGCATAATGCTTTTGCTCTTTCACATACATCGTGTGAGCACCTGTGTGGTTAACGCCTTTTGCTGCAAGTAGCTTAGAACTAAGTGAAGCAAGACGATCTTTCTTGTCTGAATCAGAAACTGAGAACGGATCGATCTCGTAAGCAGAGACCCAAGTTT
>JBIIQY010000088.1:0-3759 GCA_044341805.1 Candidatus Planktophila sp. | reverse complement strand
AACGTCCGATCTCGGCGTTGGTTAACCCATCAGCCGCGTAACGCAGCGTTTGTATCTGAATATCTGACAAGGAAGACATCAGCCCATGTGACTGTTTATCACTCAGAGTTATTCCACCATTTACCCACGCTACTTTTTGGTCTGGTTGGAAAGTACGTGAAGCCGAAATGACGTCGCACAACGCAGTCAAATTGCTGAGAGAATCTTTAAGAACAAGCAATGTACCTGCTGGCATCTGTGCAAGATCTTCACCAATCAATCTCATATCTGCACACGGAACCAGAATTACGACTCCAATACCTGGAGCTTCTTTACGGATTGCATGAGCAATATCGACTGAATGTTCTTGGCTTTTGTGCATATCAATCAGCAAAACATTGGGCTGCAAACTTCTAAATAAATTGATCGCCGTACTTTTCTTACGGGCTTCGGCAACGACCTCTACGCCATGCATTCTTAGCGCTGCGCCAACGCTAGATAGTTCAAAAGGATCGTCAATGATTGTTAATACGCGATCACTCATACCTGCAAGGTTACGCCCAGTAACTTTTTAGTGAAGGGTTTTCTGATTGATTGAGAGTTAGCACCACATGAGTTAAGTCCTATTGGACTAACGCTTAAGTAACTTCACCAAAGTTTCAGGAATTGCAGAGATGATTGCTTCAGCGTTAATTGGTGCTCCAGCGGAAGCGCGAACCGCTGCTTGATTCTGAATAAAGGCAGCAGAAGCAGCAACAGAGGCAAGATGGTTGTAATCATTAAGTATTTCGATCTAAAGAGCTAAAACTCTTTCTCTTTTTCTGTTGACGAAGAATCCGTCAACAGTTTACAATCATTGCTATGTCTATTTGTCGCACCCAGCAATGATTCCTGCAGATGCGAGCATGTAAATGATCCACAAAGTTAATGATTACATGGATGTTTCACTTAGATCTAAGGTCGAAGCGCTAAAGGCTTTAGTAAAAGAAGAACCAACAACACCAGAAACCTTACTTTCACGTGGAAAATTGTTATGGGAATGGGCTAACAGTTTTTCACATACCGGTGTAGCCCTTCCAGTTGAATGTTCATTTTTTATGACAAGTGTTTTCGTGGGTAGCATCGCCGGAGAGTTCAGTGTTCTCAAAAGAGATCCAAAGGTATCTGCTATTGATTTAGATCAAATGATTGAGGAGCTCACATTAAAAGAGGAGCATCTTGGTTCTCTCGGAACTTTTGCATTAACTCCGAAGCCCGCGATGATGGTAAATAGCCTAGAAACCTTTCAGCAAGTATTTACGGTAGGGACTCTGTCACTCCGACAAGGCGGAGGATTGCTCATTGCTCGCAATGGCTTCGTAGACCATGGAATACCGCAGCATGAAAATCCAAGTGCAGAAAATTATGTGTCAGTTCAGACCAGTTGCGCTGGTGCCTCATTCCGGGCTAGTAGTTTGGAAATGCGGGGACTTCGCGGTGGTATTCGTGCGCCGATTCCAGTTCTATTCTTTGAGTTAGTGGGATCAGATTTAGTTTCGGGCGATACGGTGACAATTACCTACGGGGATACTTCGAAAGGCAGTGCTGGTTTTAGAGTTCAATCGACATCAACTGATGCTTTTAAGCTGCCTATCTATGTTGATTTTGCTGGCAATCGAAATTTTCTAACCTTTGAGAGTCCGGGTTTTGATGTTTGTGGTGGACCGGCACATTCTGTACATGGCTTTTTGCCTGCTGTTACCGGAGTTGGTAAATCCTTTGAACTAGTTCTACGAACCGAAGATACAGCCCGCAACAGAGCTACGGGAGTTATTCCGGCGTATGAAGTTTCATTAAATGATGAACCAATTGCGCAGATTCCATCCGGAAGTAATGCGATTGTAAAGATTCCCGGTTTATCCATACAAAATGAAGGCACATATAGATTCAAAATCGTGTCTTCAGATGGTGTTACATGCCTTAGCGATCCAGTGTGGGTAAAAAAGAATGTTGAGAATCATATTTATTGGGGAGACCTACACGGGCATTGCGAATTTGCTGACGGGCAAGGTTCCCCAGATGCCTATTTTCAGTTCGGTAGAGATGACGCGCAACTAGATTTTCTCTGCTTATCTGAACACGATGTATTTCTAGATGATTTTAAGTGGAAGCATTTGCAAGGTTGCTTAGCGCGTTATGAAGAAGAATCCTCTTTCGTGCCACTACTTGCTTACGAATGGACCGCACCACCGGGACTAGGCGGACATCACAATGTGTATTTCCGTAAGCGTGACGGTGAGATTGTCGGATTACATGAAGCGCATAACTTGGGAAGTTTATTCGAAGCATTGAAGCAGCTAAACGATGATGGGGATGTCTTAGTGATTCCTCACGCCCATCAGATCGGCGATTGGAGACAAGCCGATGCTGAATTAGTTGCTGGTGTCGAAATAGTTTCACAGCATGGAGCTTTTGAGTGGTTTGGCCAGAGGTATCTTGATCATGGACACCATGTGGGCTTTGTTGGCGGATCAGATAATCATCAGGGACATCCAGGTTACTCATCAGCATCACCAACAATTGTCGAAAGCAAGAATGGACTAACGGGCGCTTTAGCTTCAGCTTTAACGTCAGAGCAGGTGTTTTCGGCAATTCGTAATCGTTCAGTGTATGCAACCTCTGGTGAGAGAATTCTTTTGGACTTTAGTATTGATGGAATTGGGATGGGAGGAGTTATTTCAAATAAAGGACCTCACAAAATCCGTGCCGTAATTGCCGGTACCAACGCTTTGAATCAAATTGAAATTGTGCGAGGCAATAAGGTTATTTTCACTCGCAATTTCGCTGGCACTTTTGGCCAATCAAATCTATTGCGACTTGCATTTCAATCTCCTTCCAGCGTTGTGGGACATGACAACCCTCGAGGTTATCGAATTTGGAAAGGTTGGTTAGATTTTGGACGTGATTTGATTCAGGAAGTTGATTCTTCGCATCTATTTAATTTTCACATGGAATATGCAGAAATTGGAAAAGGTGGAAGAAGTCGAATAGATTTCGAGGTCCACACACGCGGACACTCCGATGCCATATTCGTGAAATTAGATGATTTGGTAAGTAGCGATGTCATAACATTTCATTTAGAAGAGACCGTTGAAAGCGCGGATTCTCGTTTTGTAAGAGCTCGAGACACAATGGAATCAACACAATTCGAAATACCAGTATCTGATTTGCTTAAAGGAGCTACGAGTAAAGAGATCTATACAGGCTCATACTGCGATGTTGTGAAACTAGATATTTTGGATCCGGACAGCACATGGGATGCTGATTTCTTCTTTGAGGATACTGAGGAAGTCACAACAGACGGAGAGCATTACCGTCTTCGCGTGGAGCAAATTGATGGAGCGATAGCTTGGTCCAGCCCAATTGCGATTACGAGTAAATAGAAACCAGTTACTAGTGGAATTTTGCCGCGGATCCAGCAAAGAATCGCCGAGTAGAAATTTACGCGAAGTAGCTTTTACGACTTAGGTCGGTGCAAGTGAATCCAAGAGGATTCAGGTTTAAGCCCAACTTTTTCGTAAAGTTTTAAAGCACCAGTTTCGTTTCCTGTGTCAACATTCAGCTCTACAGAGTTATATCCTTTTGTTGCGCAATGCGAAATTCCTGTTTGCAAAAGCGCTTCACCGATTCCCAAGCCCTGATATTCCAGTGCTACTCCAAGACTCGAGATATAGCCTTTATTTTCTTCAGCGTATTCGTCGGTGCACTGACAAAAGCCAACTGGCTCTTCATTCCTATATG
>JBIIQY010000063.1:0-3794 GCA_044341805.1 Candidatus Planktophila sp. | reverse complement strand
CAAACAAGCGATCACGTTTTGCTGGTTCCGGAAATGGCAAGGCGTATTACGTCGAAGCCACAATCTTGCTCATAGTTTTCTGCGTCATCGCATTACGTGGCCTTGAAGGCGCGCTGTCTGATGAAACAGCCTGGAACCGCCACTTCATTACAACCTGGTTTATCGCTGCGATGTTTAAGTCAATGACTTTGACCCAGCTGGAAAATTGGATTCAGATCGTTGCAACAATCAAAATTGTTGGCTCGATGGCCTGGTTTATTGTCATTGCTAGCAACCTAACCATGGGAGTTGCTTGGCACCGCTTCTTGGCTCCATTTAACATTTTCTTCCGCCGAAATGCTGATGGAAAATCATCACTAGGTGCGCTGCCAGTAATGATGTCGCACGGTGAAGAAATTAACTTTGAAGATCCAAAAGAAGATGATGTCTTTGGTTTAGGAACACGCGCAGATATTTCCTGGAAGGGTCTGCTGGATATGTCTACATGTACCGAATGTGGACGTTGCCAATCACAGTGCCCTGCTTGGCACACCGAAAAACCATTGTCACCAAAGCTTTTGATCATGGCTATGCGCGATCACGCTTTTGCTAAGACCGTTGAAAATGAAGCACTTGTTGGTGAAAACTCACCGATTAGTTTGGATGTTTTGTGGTCATGTACAACGTGTGGTGCATGTGTGAACGAGTGCCCAGTAGATATCGAACATGTCGATCACATCGTGAACATGCGTCGTTTCCAAGTTCTGGTCGAATCAGAATTTCCATCAGAGCTTGGTGGAACTTTTAGAAATCTGGAAAAAGCGGGTAACCCATGGGGTGCTAATCGCGCAGATCGCGAAGCCTGGATTGCCGAATGTGATTTCCCGGTAAATGTTGTTGAAGGTGAACTACCTGAAGAAGTCGAGTACTTGTTCTGGGTTGGTTGCGCTGGTGCTTACGAAGAGCGCGCAAAGAAAACAACAAAGGCAGTTGCAGAACTTTTGTACATGGCCGGAGTTAACTTTGCAGTTCTTGGTAAGAAAGAAACATGTACCGGAGATCCTGCACGTCGTGCCGGTAATGAATTTTTGTATCAAATTCTTTCACGTGAAAACATTGAAACCTTTAAAGAAACTTTTGGTGATCGTCCAAAGGGTAAGAAGAAAGTTGTTGTTACTTGCCCACATTGCTTTACAACAATCGGTCGTGATTACGGACAACAAGGATATGAACTAGAAATGGTTCACCATACTCAGCTGCTCAATCAACTGTTGCGTGAAAAGCGTTTGTTGCCAATCAAGATGTCTCACACCGCCATGACGTATCACGATCCTTGCTACTTGGGTCGTCACAACGAGATCTACCAACCACCACGTGAAATTCTGGAAGCAACTGGTGTTGAACTCACTGAAATGCCGCGTAACAAGGAACGATCATTTTGTTGTGGCGCAGGTGGCGGACGTATGTGGATGGAAGAAAAAATTGGAACGCGCATCAACATCAATCGTGTTGAAGAAGCGATCGCAACGGGTGCAACTGAATTAGCTGTTGCCTGTCCCTTCTGCCGCGTAATGACCAGCGATGGAATGAACGCAAAGGAGTCCAGCGTCGAAGTCTTAGATGTTGCGCAGGTTCTGCTGCGCAGCGTTAAAGAGTCCTAATCCCAAAAAACTGAGCGTAAATTCCACCCATTCTCAGGAAACACTCAGGCTGTGAGAGCATTCTCTGGTCATGACTACAACACTAGAAAAGAACAGCCAACGCATTCTCGTTGTTGATGACGAAGCCAGCATCAGCGAACTGATTTCTACAAGCCTTCGTTTTGTGGGCTTTGATGTCCGCACTGCGGCCAATGGTGCAGAAGCACTACGTGTAGCTGAAGATTTCAAGCCACATGCAATGGTTCTTGATGTGATGTTGCCTGATCTTGATGGTTTTGAAGTGTGCAAGAAGATTCGCAATGAAGGCGTTGATACAGGAGTTTTGTTCCTGACCGCTAAAGATGGCATGGATGACAAAGTTAAGGGTTTAACTCTTGGCGGCGATGATTACATGACGAAGCCATTTTCATTAGAAGAGCTTGTTGCACGTTTGCGCGCACTTCTCCGCCGCACAGGTGTGGATCAAATTGAAATTGATGATGAAAAGATGCGCTTTGCTGATCTTGAATTAGATGAAGCAACGCACGAAGTTCGTCGTGCCGGTGAGCTATTAGATCTTTCACCAACAGAATTTGCATTGCTGCGTTACTTGATTATTAATGCTGATCGCGTTGTATCAAAGGCTCAGATCCTTGATCACGTATGGCAGTACGACTTCCGTGGCGACATGGGAATTGTCGAAACTTATATTTCATACTTGCGCAAAAAGGTTGACGCCTTTGAGCCACCGCTGATTCACACAGTCCGTGGAGTTGGCTACCGATTACGGATGCCGCCTAAGTAGTCAATGAGATCACGCAAACTCAACAATGATTGGGCGAATTCAAGTCTTCGGAATCGTTTAACGATCGGAGTACTCGTTCTATCTGCGATTGGGTTTGTGGGTGCAGGTGTTGGATCTCAAGCTTTACTTCGTAATTACTTAATTCATCAAGTTGATGATCAGTTGCTCAGTGTTGTTGCCGGAACGCAAGAGCGTCTAGATCGTGCCGGAATCGCACGTGATGCCGACGATGACGGACAACGTTCCGCGCAATCAGTTACTCCGCTTAACCGAGTTCCAACATCTATCTCGGTAACGGTTTTAGATCCATTTGGAAACCTTGTCGGTGGGCTTGGTGGTGACTTTAACTCCAATCAAATCACTGATTATGTGAAGGGTTTGCTGCCTGGGCAGGTTGCCGAATATGGAAGCAAACCTTTTACCATTGAAGCACCGGGCGCAGATTTTCGAGTAGCTACAACAGTTTTGCCATCATCTTTAGGTTCTGTGATCGTTGCGCAATCTTTGGCAGATTTTGATAAGACCACACATCAAATTGCAGTTGTCTTTTTAATTATTGGTGGTTTGGTACTTCTCTTTATTGCCTTTGCATCTAGACAAGTAATTAAAGTTGGTATGCGACCGCTTGAGCGAATTGAAGAAACCGCCGAAAAGATTGCAGCTGGTGATTTATCTGCGCGTCTTGATAACTTTGAACCAGATACCGAAGTTGGTCGCTTAAGTACTTCGCTGAACATAATGCTTTCGCGCATTGAAGAAGCTTTTGATGCTCGCATGCGAAGTGAAGACAAATTGCGTCGCTTTGTTGCTGATGCAAGTCACGAATTACGCACACCCTTAACTGCAATCCGTGGTTTTGCCGAATTACACCGACAAGGCGCAGTACCTGATGGTGAAAAAACAAATGAATTAATTGCGCGTATTGAAAAGGAATCAAAGCGCATGGGTTTCTTGGTCGAAGATCTTTTGATGTTGGCACGCATGGATCAATCGCGCGAACTAGTTATTGCAGATGTTGACCTGAGCGCTTTGTTGCAAGAAGCAGTAACTTCGGCACAAGCTGCTGGTCCTGAACACACAATTACAACAAAGATTGCTAGCGGAATTACCACCAAAGGTGATGCGGACAAGATCTATCAAGTAGTTACTAACCTGTTAGCTAATGCACGTGCACACACACCTGCAGGTACAGCAATTACAGTTTCTGCATACAAAGAAGGTGCGGATGCATTGGTAACCGTTGCAGATAATGGTCCGGGTTTATCTGCTGATGATCAAGCGCGTATTTTTGAGCGTTTCTATCGCGTAGATGCTTCGCGTCAACGAAACAGTAAAGATGGCAGCGGGTTAGGGCTTTCTATTGTTGATGC
>JBIIQY010000017.1:0-13439 GCA_044341805.1 Candidatus Planktophila sp. | reverse complement strand
TTGATATCAAAGGCTTTAGAGACATCCTCGATGTTTACAACATTGCGCGCCACGGTAGGAGAGCGTACCTTTCCCTCATGAAGGTAACTGACCGCCAATACGCAGAAGAGCTCGATAAAAAAGATCCATTAGCGCATTTCAAATCCCAATTTGTCGTAGGCGACCCAACTATGTGTTACCTCGACGGCAATTCACTGGGGCGTTTACCAAAGGCAACAATTACCGCGATCAATGACTTCATGGCCAAGGAATGGGGTCCCGAAGTTGTAACTGGCTGGAGCCATTGGGTCGATGAGGCCCAACCAACCGGTGATTTATTGGGTGAAGCTGCACTAGGTGCTGCAGCTGGACAAGTTTTAGTGTGCGATACAACTTCGGTTAATTTCTATCAATTATGTCTTGCGGCAATTCATGCACGCCCAGGTCGTAAAACAATTGTTACTGATGCCGCAAACTTTCCAACTGATCGTTACATCCTGGATGGAATTGCAAAACAGTTTGGTCTAAACCTAGTCATTATCGACAACGAAGATCCAGCTATTGCTCAACATGAGCGAATCACCACTGAAGTCCTTGCCCCATATTTAAATGATGATGTCGCAATGGTGACACTAGAAGTTATTCAATACCGATCTGGTGCGCGCACAGACCTTAAATCAATTACCGATCAAGTACGTGCAATTGGCGCATTGGTTGTATGGGACGCCAGCCACGCAGTTGGTGCCATCGAATTAAACCTTGATGCCAATGGTGTTGACCTCTGTGTTGGTTGCACTTACAAGTATGGAAACTCAGGACCAGGTTCACCTGCTTGGTTGTATGTTTCAAAGCGAGTTCAAAAAGAGTTACAGGTTCCGATTCAAGGTTGGTTTGCACAGGGCGCACAGTTTGAAATGGGCCCAGTCTTTGAACGTTCTCAAACAATTCGTGGGTTCCAAATCGCAAGCCCATCACTGATGGGAATCCGATGTGTACAGACCGCATTTTCCATGATTAAAGAAGCGGGCATTGAGGCAATTGCGCACAAGGCTGCTGTTGGAACACAGATGATGATTGATCTTTACGATGAATGGCTAGCGCCGCTTGGTCTTGAGCTCAATACATCGCGTGATCCAAAAGAACGTGGTGGGCATATCTCGTTGGTGCATCCAGATGCCGCCCAAATTTGTGTAGCAATGCGCACAATAAGCAACGTAATTCCTGATTACCGCACACCTAATTCAATTCGATTAGCGATATCCCCACTTCCAACTTCTTACGTTGAAATCTGGGATGGCTTCGACCGTATGCGTGATCTAGTGGCATCTGGCCGCTATAAAGAGGTTAAAGAAGGCGGTTCACGAGTCACATGAGCGAAAACTTCGATTCAGCCCTTACCTATACCTCTTATCTAGCTGTTGATGAACTCTTAAAACTGCAACGACCATTATCAACTGGACCAGAACATGATGAGATGTTGTTCATCATCATTCACCAGACCTATGAATTGTGGTTCAAGCAATTGATTCATGAGTTCCAAGAAGCACAGCGCGCAATGGAATCTGGTGATTCGCATTATTCATTAGCAATTTTGGGTCGCATCAGAACTATCTTGAAGGTCTGCGTGACGCAGATCGATATCTTAGAAACTATGACACCTTTGCAATTTAATTCTTTCCGTTCTTATCTGTCTTCATCAAGTGGTTTTCAATCAGCACAATTCAGAATGGTTGAAGCGTTACTTGGTCGACGTGATGAAAAGATGGCGGGGCACTTACCACTTGATATTCAAGAACAAATCAAAATCATTACTGGTAAGAATTCGGTGTGGGATTCTGCGCTTGCATACATTGACAAACGTGGACACAAGATCCCGACCAGTGTTCTTAACCGAGACAAGCGAACGCCATATGCGGCAAGCAAAGATGTGCAAGAGGTGCTGCTCGAAGTTCACCGCAAAGATCCAGAATCTGCAATGGTGTGCGAACGCCTTGTAGATATTGATGAAGGATTACAAGAATGGCGTTATCGCCACGTAAAGATGGTTGAAAGAACCATTGGGCACAAGATGGGAACCGGTGGATCAAGCGGGGTCTCTTATTTATCGAGCACGCTCTTTAATCCAACATTTCCTGACTTATGGGAGATCCGCTCTAGCTTTTAGCGATTGTAATAAAAAACTATCGCAACGATTGAAAAGACTGCACCGCCTGCAACCAAGAAGTATTTAACCCACGGCTTCATACCGGTTCGCTCTGCGGCACGAGAAGCCATTCGCTTTGTCTCCATCATGATGCGACCTGCCCATGCAAACTCAGTTGCAAGAATTCCAAGACCTGCCAAAAGAACTAAAGCACCTGGCCCAGGTGCAACTAACAGCACTGCACCAAAAACCGCGACGCCACCACCAATAAATCCGATGATTAAACGCCATACCAAGCGCCCAACTGGCGTCTTTCTTATCCAACTGCGAAAGTTCATTTTGATTTTGTGATTACCGTTTCTTTCCCGTATGCAGCAAATGCTATCTCTTCTCGGCGCTTTCGATAACTAGCCGAAGCTCCCGAAATTAAGTGCTCAAACCGGGTGCTTGATTTGATTAAGGGGTGAAGTTCGGCGGCGGTTGCTTGCTCGCCAAATACTGGTGGTGCCTGATCGATTTCTTGCACTTTGATGTGGGGGTGTAGAAAACGATAGACAAGTGCTAAACGTCGCAAACCCAACATGATTACATGGCGAGAACCACGACTAATGCGATCCTGTACTAGCAAACGCTTATAAGTAAGGCCTGAGGATTTCTTTCCCTTAGGCGCAGTTGCTAACTGGTAGAGCATGTTCGCAATTTCTTGACCGCCAGTTGTATCTGGAAGCTCCGCGCATTTTGCTGACAATCTTTGGCGCACCGCAGGATCTTGCAACATCTTTACTTTCGCAGTGATGTCAGCTAAATCTGCTTGATCGGCGCGCAGTGCAAAACCAAAATCATTACACCAACGTGCGCGAGCTTCCTGATCGTCGGTGCCTCGAATATTTGAAACAAAGACTGTTGGAACTTGTGCTGGCAAAAGTTCATGAACTCCGTTGTAACCAGTTGCACAAATTCCTGCATCAAAGGCGTGTAACACCTTTGCTAATGGGAAATAACGTGCAACCTTAAGATCAAGACCTTCAGGTGCAAGAGACTTTCCATCTTTATCAACTGGGGCCTTGGTTAAAATTACTTGTAAATCTTTCCAGCCAAGCAACCCTGAAAGTGCAGCAGTCATTTTTTCATTGACATCGCCTTCGCCAGTTCCTAATTGAACTAGGACAGTTGGACGGTTTAAATCTAACCCAAGGGCCTTTCTGGCTTCCTCTCGTGTCATTGCATCCTCTTTACGGAAAAGTGACACAGGTGCGGTTAGAACTGCTTCCTTACGAGTTGCAGTTGGCCCAAAGTCATAAGCACGTGCAATATCACCAGGTTCAATTACCTTATCCATCATCGCTGATTGCAAACCTAAAACAAAGCGTTGTGGCTTCTTTTGCCACAAACCACGTCGAACCCAAACAAGCTTTAAATCAGGGTTTGCATTCTTTGCTGCAATCACACCTGGATAAGGAATCACGCCATCAAATGACAAAACTTTTGCATTAGTTTCTTCAGCTAACGCCAGCAATCGATCACGTAGGTATACATCCCATTTTTCTCGTGACATCCACATGCGGTCTTTGCCTGGAATATATTCGCAACGAATTCCCATAAAAGCTGGAATTTCAGCAATTCCACCCGCCATTGAAACAATAATTGGGTTTGCAACCTCTTTAAGTGCCAGGGCTACAGCACTTGCACGGGCCAAGTGACCCATACCAACACCATTGCTTGTCGCAAGGATGATTGTTGGTTTGCTCATATTCCTAGCCTACCTGAATCTCTTTTTAACAATGATGCCAACAGTCAACAGCGCTAAAGCAATACCAACCCACTGCCAAAAGGAAATTGGAAAAGGTGCGTGTTCGGGTAGGTCAGCACTTCTTTCGGTAACTTGTGAGTCAATCTTTATCAGCGAAACAACACCAGCATGATCCGAATTAAGATTATTCGGCGGCAAAGCTCCAATCAATTGCGATGCAATTGGACTAGCCCCGTTACGAACAAAAATGTAATCTAAACGATCACTATAGCCAGCAAAATTGCCCATCTGTTGCGAGTATTTCAAGCGGATCGGATCTGGGCCGGTGAGCAAGGCATTCATCCCCCACGTATTGTTGATCGGATCTAAAGCATTGGGTCCTACATCAATGAACCCAGCTTCACTCATTAGTAAGTAAGCATTACAGATTGCTGTGCCACCTGGGCAGGTTGCACTTGCTGTTGGTTGCCCACCTGCGTTTGGATCATCCTTAGTGCGCGGATCTCGAGGATCACTATTGAAGTCCCCCATGATGACGATTGGATTCTTAGTATCCTTCAAATCAGCAATAAGTTGTTGTGCTTGCTTTGCAGCGTTAGGAACTTCATTTTCATCCCACAGTGATTCCAGATGGGTAGTCACAAAACGAACAGGTGTATTGCCTATTTGAATATCTGCCCACGAATATCCACGATAAATAGTCATAATGGTTGGAACAATTGTGTAAGTCGTTTCGTATTCCGAATTTCCAACCGCTAAAACCTTGTCAGATAGCTCTGATCGAATCGCCAATGCATCAGCAATTTCAAAGCCGCAAGCTGCTTTATCTTGACCAAACAATGGTTGAAAAGTTTCTGGATCATTCACCATAGTTAAGTAAGGCACTGCACTTATGGAAAAACCAGTATTAAATGCTGTTTTTCCATTCTTTGTTGCTAATTCGTACTCTTGCCCCTGTGCTTTAGTAGCCTTCAAAAATTGCTCAGTGAAGTTAAAAACTTCGGTGCGCTTACTCCACAGATTTTTCTTACAAAACCAAATTGTTGCTTCTTGTATACCAATCACATCAGGGCGAGCAGCAATAACTTCTGCAGCCAGCTTTGGTGCACGCTTACTAAAATCAGTCGCTTTAACTTGATCCCACATGAATTGTGCTGCTGCCGGTAAATTGGGAATCAAATCCATAGCCACGCCAACATCTGCACCTAAGTACAGATTGCGAGTCATCACCGTTATCTGCGGTGCTTCTGCCCGTGCCGCAGAAGTCGGGGCAAGCATTAGCGCTACAAGTGTTAAAACAAGAAAGCGCTTCATAAGACTAATTACCCCAAGATGAATGAAGTGGACGTCCTTCTGCGTAACCAGCCGAAGATTGAACGCCAACAGTTGCACGATCAGCAAACTCGGTAATGTTCTGGGCACCAGCGTATGTAAATGAAGAACGAACTCCGGCGATGATTTCATCCAACAAATCTTCGACACCAGGACGTGCAGGGTTTAAGAACATTCGTGATGTAGAAATTCCTTCTTCAAACAAAGCTTTACGAGCGCGATCAAATGCATCTTCCTTAGATGTTCTCGCCGCTACTGCTCGCGCTGATGCCATTCCGAAAGACTCTTTGTACAGTCGACCATTTGCATCACTTTGCAGATCCCCAGGTGATTCATAAGTTCCTGCAAACCAAGATCCGATCATGACTTGTGAAGCACCTGCGGCCAGCGCCAGCGCAACATCGCGCGGATGGCGAACTCCACCATCGGCCCAGACATGTGCGCCAAGCTTTCTAGCCTCTGTTGCACATTCAAGAACAGCAGAAAATTGTGGGCGTCCCACACCTGTTTGCATACGGGTAGTGCACATCGCACCTGGACCAACGCCAACCTTGATGATGTTTGCACCAGCTTCTACTAAATCATGAGTTCCTTGTGCCGTTACAACATTGCCAGCAACAATTGGAACGCTTGGATTAATTGCACGGATGGCAGCTAAGGCTTCTAGCATCTTCTTTTGATGACCGTGTGCGGTATCTACAACCAAAACATCTGCGCCAGATTCAATAAGTGCTGCAGCTTTTGCCGCAACATCACCATTGATACCAACTGCTGCGGCGATTCGTAAACGTCCTTGCGCATCTAACGCTGGTGAATACAAAGTTCCACGCAATGCACCCAGTCGAGTCATGATTCCAACTAGATCACCGCTGTTGGAAACAACTGGCGCTAACTTATGACGATGTTGATTCAAGAAATCGAATGCCGCACGGGCATCAAGCGAATCAGGCATCGTTGTTAAATTCTTGCTCATTACCTGACCAAGTTGTGTAAAACGATCGACGCTCTTGCAATCCTCTTCGGTAATGATTCCGACTGGCTTACCGTTTTCAACAACAACTACTGCGCCATGTGCGCGCTTGTGCAACAAACTAATTGCATCAGCAACAGTTGATTGTGGTGACAGGGTGATTGGAGTATCAAAGAAGGGGTGACGTTGTTTTACCCATTTAATAACATCATCAACAACCGCGTGTGGAATATCTTGTGGAATCACCGTTAAGCCACCACGACGTGCCATTGTCTCTGCCATGCGTCGTCCTGCAATAGCTGTCATGTTTGCAACAACTAATGGAATCGTTGTTCCTGTTCCATCTATGGATGAAAGATCAACATCCATTCGTGATGAAAGTTCGGAACGGCTTGGCACCATGAATACATCGTCATAGGTGAGGTCGTGGGTAGGTTCATTTATGAATCGCACGTGGGTTAACAATACTCAGGTAGAATAGAAAGATGTCTAATCCGCTCATTTCTGTACGTGGTTTAACGAAGGTTTTTGGGGATTTCACCGCTGTTGACGGCATCGACTTTGATGTAGCTAAGGGTGAGTCCTTTGGATTACTGGGTCCTAACGGTGCCGGCAAGTCCACAACCATGCGCATTTTGGCTGCGACTTCCACGCGCACATCTGGCTCCGTAAAAATTCTTGAAAAGGATCCTGAGCAGTTTGGTCCACTTGTTCGCGCGCACTTAGGTGTTGTGCCACAACAAGATAACTTGGATAACGAATTAACAGTTACTGAAAACCTATACATCTATGGTCGTTACTTTGGTTTATCAAAGAAGTTTATTAAGGGAAAGATTGAAGAACTTCTTGAGTTCGCACAATTAGAAGAAAAGCGTGATGTAAAGGTAGAAGCGCTCAGTGGCGGAATGAAGCGCCGTTTAACTATCGCTCGTGGTCTTGTCAGCGAGCCAGACATTTTGTTACTTGATGAACCTACAACTGGTTTAGATCCACAAGCACGACATATTTTGTGGGATCGCTTGTTCCGTTTAAAGGAGCAAGGTGTCACTCTTGTTCTAACAACACACTTTATGGATGAAGCAGAACAATTGTGTGATCGCCTTGTTGTGATGGATAAAGGCTCAATTATGGCTGAAGGCTCACCTGCCGGATTGATTAAACAGTATTCAAGTAAAGAAGTTCTAGAAGTTCGCTTTGGTAGCGATCGCAATAAAGAGGTTGCACCAAAACTTGCAACTATGTGCGAGCGTATGGAAACTTTGCCGGATCGCTTATTGATGTACACCGAAGACGGCGAAGCACTTCTGGAAAAAATCACGCATGCGGGTATGCACGCGACCACGTCACTTGTACGTCGTAGCTCGCTCGAAGATGTCTTCTTGCGTTTAACCGGAAGAACTTTGATTGAATGAACAAAGGTATTGATGTTCCACAAATTCAACGTTTTGGAGCTTTATACATAGCATCAGCACGTTTGAAATCAATGTCGAAGTGGCGCAAAATTATCGCTGCCGTAGATATCGGAAACCCCTTCTTTTACTTAATCGCAGTGGGTATTGGTATTGGCGTCCTTGTTGAACAAGGTTCGGGTACCAGCGGCACAAATGGCATTAAATACATAGCTTTTATCGCCCCCGCCCTGTTGGCTAACACCGCAATTACAGGGATTATGGATGAAACTGTCTTTCCCACAATTGAAGGCTTTAAGTGGCGCAAACTTTTCTTTGCACAAAACGCGACACCTATTACTGGTCGACAAATTGCACTGGGTGTTTATTTGGCTGCGATCTGTCGTGCAATTTTTTCTGTCAATGTTTACTATCTTCTTTTGCTCGCTTTTAATGTTGTTGACTTTGGTATCAGCTATTTAATTGTTCCTATTGCAATTTTAGGTGGTGGTGCATTTGGTGCAGTTATTTTGTTTGCTGCCGCCAAGATCGAAAAAGATGACCAATTCTTTAATATTCTCGGGCGATTAATTATCATGCCTATGTTCTTGTTCTCTGGAACATTCTTTCCATTGTCTTCAATGCCGATCTACTTGCAGCCAATAGGTTGGGTCTCACCTTTATGGCATGCCACAGAACTTGGCCGTGAAGCAGCTTTTGATTACGGTATTAGTAACTTAATGGTCGCCGTTCACTTTGTTGTACTAGCCACTTTGGTTGTAGTAGGACTTGTTCTTGCTACTCGCCAATTTGAAAGGAGGTTAGCTAAGTGAAGACCGCCGTTCAGATTGCAGAAAGCAAAAAGTCCAGCGCAATGTTCGCTGGTCGACCATATGTTCTTTTAGAGCGCGGTTGGCTGGCGTTTAGGTCTACAAACTGGATTCCAGTTGTCACAGGCTTTGTCGAGCCTGTTCTGTTTCTTTTGGCTTTTGGTTATGGAATGGGAAACCTTGTAGGCGACGTGACCACGGGAAATACAACAATTGATTACACCCTCTTCATTGCACCTGGATTGCTTGCAAACAGCGCCATGAATGGTGCGATTTATGATTCGACCTGGAATGTTTTCTGGAAACTTAATGAATCCAAGTTATACAAGACAATGCTTTCAACACCACTTGGTCCGCTTGATATTGCCTTGGGTGAGATCACCTGGGCGCTAATTAGAGGCCTGGTGTACTCACTTGGCTTCTTAACGGTGGTTACAGCGTTAGGCCTCACGCCTAGCTTCTGGGCAATCTTGGCAATCCCAGCAGCATCGCTGATTGCATTTGGTTTCGCATCATTCGGTATGGCAATAACCTCTTACTTCAAGACCTACCAACAGATGGGCTTCATCAACTTTGTGTTACTGCCGATGACGCTGTTTTCAGGTTCGCTCTACCCAATCTCGGTTTATCCAGATTGGCTTGAAAAATTAATCATGGCATTGCCACTGTGGCATGGAATCGAAATGGTGCGCGCCTTCTGGTTTGGAAATCTTACCTCTGGCGTACTAGTTCACATCGCTTATTTCTTGATAATGATAGCAATAGGATTGTTTGTAACTTCTCGCAGATTACGAGCGTTGTTCCTTCGTTAGTTCAAACTGTAAGTAGCATCGGGAACTAAGGCTGGACATTTCCATCCTGGTGCAATTACGGGTTCAAAATGCCACCATTCATTGTCAAAGATTCTGCACAAGCCAAACTTGTGTCCGTTTATTTCTAACCAACCTGCTCCAACTGGTTCATCAGGATAATTCACATCAATCGCAGTTCCCCAGGGATGATGAGAAACCAATGGAGGAGCAACCCATTTACTTGCTTCTGCTACAGATCCATACTTTCGTACAGCATTTGCAAACAAGGTTTTTTGTCGACTTAATGTTCGATAACCAGAAACAATGTAAATAACTTGTCCATCTTTTTTTGCTGCAGCTTGGGCTGCCTTAAAGCGATACATCAATTGCTTATCTAATTCATAGGGACGAACCATAGAACGAGGTATTGCACCAGCTCCTAAGGAAACTTCTGTTTTTTCGCATCCCTTTATTACATTAGAAGTTCGCAAAAGATACGTTTTTTTGTTCATACATTGCAAAGGAATTGTGTCCGAAGCGTGAGAAACCTCATTAAAAAGTGAAAAAACCAATAAAAAGGCTATAAAAACCCTGGTTTTTCGCATTGTCCCAGTCTAGCGGGGTTGCTTTTTAAATAAACCGTGGGAGAATTAACCCTAGTTAGAAATAACTAAAACGAACCGGGAGAGTACTTCTCAAACGAGTTTCAAAAGCTGAAACCTTTGCCGTACAAGTTTTACAAATGCTGACACAGAGTAACCACAAGCAAACATTTCGATTTGTCCCGTCCACTTCAGTTCCTATTGACCCAAAGCGTGTCGAGGAAATTCTTAAGCAAGAGTGGGAATTATTTACAAAGGGAACAGGTAAGAGCGCAGAAGAAAGCCGCCGTTCATTTAAGGCGTTGCCATTAGGCGTTACATCTAGCTTCCAGCACTGGGATCCATACCCAATTTCAATTAAGTCCGCCAAGGGCGCATACATGACCGATGTTGACGGTCGTCAGCTGCTCGACCTTTCAATGGGTTTTGGTGCGATGCTTGCTGGTCACTTAAACCCAATTGTTGTTGAAGAGATTGAAACATCTCTGTCACAAGGAATGCTTTTTGTTACACCATCACCAATTTCCACAGATGCAGCAGAACGAATTTGCAAACGCTTTGGAATTGACCAGGTTCGCTTTACTAACAGCGGAACTGAATCAACAATGTATGCAGTTCGTGTTGCTCGTTCAGCAACTGAAAAAATGGGAATTCTAAAGGTCGAAGGTGGTTACCACGGTAGCTACGATCCATTTGTGGTTTCGAGCAAGCCAGCGCTAGACAAGATTGGTGATCCAGAAGATCCAATTCCAGCGATTGATTCAAACTTGGTTCCAGGAGACATCTACGTTGTTCCTTTCAATAACATTCCAGCACTTGAAAGAATGTTTGAAAAGAATGCAAAGAAGATCGCTTGCTACATCGTCGAGCCAGTTCTAGAAAACCTTGCCATTGTTCTACCTGATGAAGGCTACTTAGAGCGTGTTCGCGAACTGTGCGACGAATACAACGTCGTCTTGATCTTTGATGAAGTTAAGACAGGCCTTACAGCTGGTGCTCATGGTGCATCTGCGCGCTTAGGTGTTAAGCCGGACTTAATTACTCTTGCTAAATCAATTGGTGGTGGACTTCCACTTGCTGCTTTTGGTGGCAAGCAGAAGTACATGGACTTTGTGACAAACGGAAAGATGGCTCACTTCGGCACATTCAACGGTAATCCGCTTGCAATGGCCGGCGTGCGTGCAATCGATCGTATTTGTACCGATGAAGCACTTGCTGCTGCAGAAACTCTTAACCAACAAGCCCTAGATCGCATCAGTGCGATTATCGATGAGTACCAACTTCCTGCACACACCGTTGGTTTTGGCGTAAAGGGTTGTGTTACTTGGTCCACACAGCCTGTTCGTAACTACCGAGATTACAAGGCAACTGATTTCACTGTTGCTGAAGCACATTGGTTGTTTGCACTTAACCGTGGAATCATCACGCCTCCGGGCTTAGATGAGCAATGGTTGATCTCGTTGGCACATGGCCAAACTGAAATTGATCTACTTGTTGAAGATTTCCGCGATTTTGCTAAAGCACTTCGAGCATAGCTCGCACTGCAATAACCATCTGATCTAACGGCATCGTTGGCAACCCTGGAAATTCAGGTGCCTGCGAATCCATTAATGGGACATGAACAAATCCACTGCGGACATTGGTGCCTGCAAATTTATTCTGTGCAATATAGAAAACATGGTTGCACAAGAATGCACCTGCACTTAATGAAATTGCCGCAGGTACGCCCTTAGCTTTTATCGCTTCAACAATCTCTTTTACCGGAAGCGTTGAAAAGTAAGCATCTGGGCCACCTTCAAGGATCTTCACATCATTGCGAAGTACGCCTTCGTTATCTGCAAGGCGGGCATCATCTAAATTGATTGCAACCTTTTCAGGCGTTATCTGTGTACGTCCTTCTGCTTGGCCTAAACAAATAACAACATCTGGATTATGTTCTGCAATCAATGCCAATAAACGCTCGGCAGATTGCGCATATGCAACAGGCAAAATAGCGGTAACAATGTTGTCACCGCTAATCTGCTTAACGATCTCACCTGAAGGGTTTGATGTTGCCGTCCCGAAAGGCTCAAAGCCCGTCAGTAATACCTTGGTCATGTCTTAAGTATTACCCAACAAGCCATGATGCGATATCTACACCCCTAACAACCAGAACCATCAAGATAAAGACAATGACGCCACCGATTCGATAGATCATTCGACCTTTTTCGGTGGTCTTCCAATCACTCTCTGGTGCATCGGTGATCGCATCCAAGTAGTGCAAGAAGAAGCCAGGCAAGGCCATAACCACAAAGCTCCACTTCAAGAAGGCCTCAGGTGATGAAAAAGCTCCTTCAATCATGTTGGATGCAAGGGCCATTACAAAGATCATGACAACAGTCTTTAAAACACCCTTGGGTAAATACAGTTTCTTCTTTGGCAGATTGTCTTCAAGACTTAAAGATGTAATCTGTGGAATCGCAAATAACAGAGTTCCCAAAACCAGGTTCAGAGTTGAACCAACAAAAGGTGCGGCCATGATGAAGAAAACAAAGATCTTGAAGGCAAGTGATCTAACCTTTTGAGACTGTGATGGTTTTCTGATCTCAACGTGCAGTGCACGAAGTCGCATTGGGTACTGTTCAACTGCAATATCTTCCAGCGCAACACGGATTAACAACAAGAAAGCAGCAATTAACCCAAGCTCTGTTCCATAGGCAGTAATCGGTAGCTCAAGACGTGCTAAACCATTCATGGCGGCAACCATCTTTGTGATTACCCAGAAAGTCAGCAAAGTGCCCAATGCGTAATCTGTAATGCGCTCCCACATGTCATCTTGATTTCTCACCAAGCGACGGAATGGTCTGAAAGCACTTGCAAGTAGTGCTGGTGCAAAGAACAAGACCATCACACCAATAGTCGTCAAAAACTCTGGGCGATTAGTGATGTTTCCTGTTACAAGAGCTGCTAAGAAGAAAACAAATCCTGCGATAAATCCTGCGAAGGCATCAAAGATTGCAACCGCCATAATTAATGCAACTATGGTCCACACAGGTGGAAGTGACTCTCCGCCTGTATTGATCACAGCAATGATTCCAAGAATAAATCCGATAGGCATCAACAACGCTGCCCATGAACCAATCATGGCCCGAACCGTGTTGCCGTCCTGAATAGTTCGTGTCAGCAAAGGCGAGAATCGATTAAAGCGATGTGCTAATGAAACAAAAGCAAAATCCGTTTCATCTGTGAATCTGTTGTCCCAAGTGCTTGAAAGATCGCCCTTACCTGGTTCATTCTTAAGTAACTTCAGCGCACCCGAAGAAACAGATTGCAAAGACTCTTGATCTTGTTCCTCATCACTCTGCTTTTCATTACGTTTGATTGAGGTCAGCGCAGCAAGGGCTGCAAAACCAGCCAAATGCAGGCCTTTTGTGGTCTCTGGATCACCCAATGGATCGTATGGCTGTAATCCAACTTTGATCGCCTTAACAGGTTCTGGATCAACAGGTGCGGGTTCATCATCCAAATTCAAATTAGGACACTTGTTGTCCCATTGAACAACACCTTTTTCATCCTTACAAAACTCAATCTCTTTTTCAGAAACTGTACCGTTGTCATCGTAAACCTCGATGGTGATTGAGTGAAAACCAGGCGGGACACTATCTGGAATCTCAA
>JBIIQY010000062.1:0-3906 GCA_044341805.1 Candidatus Planktophila sp. | reverse complement strand
TGTCGATTAGTTGCATCGCGTGTAGCGCTGGTTGCGCAGAAGCGAATCTTTTCA
Source organism: Candidatus Planktophila sp. (assembly GCA_044341805.1). Taxonomy (GTDB): domain Bacteria; phylum Actinomycetota; class Actinomycetes; order Nanopelagicales; family Nanopelagicaceae; genus Planktophila. Next base: position 3,852 of record JBIIQY010000062.1, on the reverse strand, counting down.
ACGCCGCGCTTGGCAATTTCTGCGGCAAACTTATCGACTGCGGCAAGAGTTCTGGCAATTGCATCGGGGTGAAATTGGCCGGTCTCGTCAACGCCTTGTCCTAGGCGCACAATCTCCATATCGCGCACAACTTCACGAAAATTGCTTCCATCGATATCTGCAATCAGTAAACGAATTGAATTAGTTCCGCAATCAATTGCCGCTACTCGCATGGGTTGTTCTTCCACCATTCAGGCAGTTTTGCTAGCGCCTCATCACCCAATGGGTTTACTCCTGGGCCTGCAGATAATGAGTGTGCGACAAGTGAATGAAGGCACTTCACACGTGTTGGCATTCCTCCAGCGGAAACATCATCTACTTCTGGAACATCAATACCTAGCGCCGAACGTGATGCAATGTAATCATCATGAGCTGCGTGATACGCACCAGCTAATTCGGCATCAGTTTCTAAACGCTCATTCATCTGGCCCATTAACCCTGTTGTTTCAAGAGTTGAAATAACTGCGGTCAAACGCGGGCAAGTGGCATAGTAAAAAGTAGGAAACGGTGTGCCGTCTTCTAATCGAGGTGGAGTTTCAACAACAGCTGGCTTTCCACATGGGCAGCGGTATGCGATTGCATGTACATCTCTTGGAGTCCGACCTAGTTGAGTTTGAATGCAATCTAGATCTGCTTGAGTTACTTCGCGCATTAATTGCCGGTTTCGCTAATTGATGCGATCAATCGCGCGTACCACGGTTGTCCATCAGCTAAAGAGCTTGCGATCTTTGTGCTGCCGTTTTGCTTAGGATTGTTATCACCATCGGTCACAATGTATTGACGCTCTCCTGGCAAAACAAAGTGCAGACGTTCACGTGCTTGCGACTTTATATACTCAGGATCTTGCCAAAGCAATAATTCTTCGCGTGCTTTTTGCAAAGCGGTGTTATCTGCAGAAAGTTCTGCCTTCAGGGCACTGATCTGTGCACGTTGTGTGAAGTAATGCTTCACAGGTGGCGCAATAGTTAATGCGAGAATAAAGAAGATCGCTGATAGCGCTAAAACACGATTAGAGGTACGGCGACGACGAAAGCGAAGTTGTCGACGTGCCATGGCTAATTCTTACGCCTTGAAACGTGGAAAAGCGTCACGACCCGCGTAACGACCACCCTCTGCTAATTCTTCTTCAATACGAAGAAGTTGGTTGTACTTAGCAACACGTTCGGTACGTGCAGGGGCACCTGTCTTGATCTGTCCGCAGTTAAGCGCAACAGCCAAATCAGCAATTGTTGTGTCTTCAGTTTCACCTGAACGGTGGCTCATCATGCTGCGGTAGTTAGCACGGTGTGCCATTTCAACCGCATCGATTGTCTCGGTAAGCGTTCCAATTTGATTTACCTTTACAAGCAGCGCGTTAGCGGTGTTACCGGCAATTCCCTTAGCTAAACGCTCTGGGTTAGTTACAAATAGGTCATCTCCGACGATCTGGATGCGTGAACCAAGTTCCTTAGTCATCTGTGTCCAGCCAGCCCAGTCTTCCTCGTTCAAAGGATCTTCGATTGAAACGATTGGGTAGGCATCGACCAAAGAGGTGTAATACGCAATCATTTCATCAGATGTCTTTACGGCACCTTCAAAGTTGTACTTACCGTTTTCGTGGAATTCAGTTGCAGCAACATCCATAGCAAGTGCAATTTCACTGCCAGGTTTAAACCCTGCAGCTTCAATTGCTTCAAGGATCAAATCAAGCGCGGCGCGGTTACTGTCTAGGTTTGGAGCAAAGCCACCTTCATCGCCTACTGATGTTGCAAGACCACGCTTCTTTAGAACTGATTTGAGCGCGTGATAAATCTCGGCTCCCCAGCGAACTGATTCGCGGAAAGTAGGTGCACCGATTGGCGCGATCATAAATTCTTGAATATCAACATTTGTATCTGCGTGTGCGCCACCATTAAGAATGTTCATCATTGGAACAGGTAGCAGATGCGCATTTGGTCCACCTAGGTAGCGGAACAAGGAAAGATCTGCAGAATCAGCAGATGCTTTAGCAACGGCCAAAGATGCACCAAGAATTGCATTTGCACCAAGACGTGATTTGTTCTTTGTGCCATCTAGTTCGATCATCGCACCATCGATTAAGCGCTGATCTTGTGAATCTAAACCAATAATTTCTGGAGCGATTTCATCATTAACAAATGCAACAGCTTTTTCAACACCCTTACCTAAGTAACGCTTGCCGCCATCGCGAAGTTCTGCAGCTTCAAACGCACCTGTAGATGCACCACTTGGAACTGCAGCGCGAGCTTGTGTGCCATCTTCTAATTGGATTTCGACTTCAACCGTTGGGTTTCCACGGGAGTCAAGAATTTCACGGGCACCTAAAGCTTCAATAATTGCCATTGCATTACTCCTTCAATAAAGGTCTGGTTTGCTGAATCTGTTGCCGACCTCAACGCTGAAATGGCAGGTACTTCAATAATCGAAGTCTACCGCGAACCTGCGAAAGACTAAGCGGGCCCAATTTCTTGGCTAATCCGCATGGCCTCCTTGCGAAGCGCAGCTTCTGCATCAATTCCGTTGGCATGGGCCCAAGCAATAACGGCTACAAGGGCTTGTCCCACAGCGCTTTCATCAGCTGGTCCATCAATAGTGACCGAGTCAGGAGTATTTACTTCGACACCGTATTTTTCAGCGCGATACAACAGTTTTTCAACCAACGGAAGTGCTGGCTGTGACATCGCAACGCCATCTAGGGGTGAGGTGCGGCCTTTTTCCTTCTTCTTTATTTCTTCCCAATTTTCAAGAACTTCTTGTGAATCGCGGACTTCGACACCGGCAAACACATGAGGGTGTCTGCGAATTAACTTATCTGCAATTCCTTGTGCGACATCTTCGATTGAAAATGGATCTGTTGGGTGTTCCTGCGCCATGCGTGCATGAAAATAAACTTGTAGTAAAACATCGCCTAGTTCTTCACGCATATCAACGCGATTGTCAGCCTGAACCGCGTCAACAAATTCGTATGACTCTTCTAGTAAATACTTAAGCAGCGATTCATGAGTTTGTTCTGCATCCCATGGACAGCCACCTGGAGAACGCAAAGTATTCATGACTTCAACAAGTCGTTGAAGTTGAGAGCCTTGCATCTTCTTAAGAGTTACTTATCTGCAGGAGTAACAGCGGATTCAGCAGAATCCGCAGGAATTACATCAGCAGTTGTTGGATCCCACTTGCCGTAGCGAGGATTGATAGTTACGCCAAGTTCTTTCGCCTTAGCTACAACTAGCTTTTGGATTTCGACGCCAAGCTGATCTTCAGTAACACCTGCTGCAACTAACTTCTGACTAATTTTGTCTGAGTATGCAATTGCTTCGATGTAGCGATCTAAATCTTGTGGCGCGATTCCGGCATTAACAAGGGCGGTAGGTAGACCGGCTTCGCCGCCAACCTGCTCAAGGATGCTTGCACGACGTGTATCAACTTCGGCCTTTGTTACGTTGATCTTTAGCTCTTGGCCAAGTTCGCGAAACAAAGTTCCTAGAAGGTGAAAGCGAAGCTGTGAAACATTCAGAGATGCGCCAGTTTCAAGTTGCATCTGTGATGTATCGACCTTTGCGCGTTCAGAAAGAATCGAATCGACGCTTCCTTGAACAAGAGCTTGAGTGATCTTTGTGTCGCCCACTGTTGCTGCTGCACCTATTTGTGAGCATCCCGCCAATAGAAAGGTTGCTACTACCGCCGTGATTGCCAGGATCTTCTTCATTCTGTACTCGCTTTCGGTGCATCGCTCAATTGATGTACGGCCTCGATGACCCAGGCCAGAAGAGAAGTATCCACTATTTCAGGCGCATTCTGTGACGGATTCCAAGAGGC
>JBIIQY010000016.1:0-13895 GCA_044341805.1 Candidatus Planktophila sp. | reverse complement strand
ATGAAAAAACAACTGTTCTTTACCCAAAGCGTGGTGTTAGCGATCTCTCTCGAATGACACCAGATGCAGTTCAAGAAAAGTATGGAATGTCTCCCGAACAGTATCCAGACTTTGCCGCATTGCGCGGAGATCCCAGCGACAACCTTCCATCAGTGCCGGGTGTTGGAGAAAAGACAGCAGCAAAGTGGGTCGTTGAATACGGTTCATTGCACGAGCTCATTGCAAACATGGACAAACTTGGTGGCAAAGTCGGTCAATCTCTTCGAGATTCAATCAATGATGTGATCCGTAATCGTGAATTAACTCAGCTGGTTGCAAATGTTCCACTAGAACTCAGTATTGATGCTTTAGCGTGGAATGGCGTAGATGAAAACGACACTAATCCACTCTTTGAAAAGCTCGAGTTTAAAACTCTGAAAGAGCGCATGAAGCCAATTTTGTTAAAATCTAGTTCGAAAGGGCCAGAACCTGCGTTAGAACTTTTTGCAACAGAAATTGCTGAAGGTGTTCTATCTCCCGCAGAAGCATCGACAAAGATTGCTCAACACTCAAGTGACATTGCAATCACATACCAATTAGTTGACGAAAAATTACACAGATATGCAGTTGCCTTAACGCCTGATGATGTCTTCTTAGTTCACTCTTCGGAAATGGGGGAATGGGCCACAAACCCTGCAATTTCAAAGATTGCTCATGATGCAAAATCATTGGCACGCATCAATGGTCTTTCAGGAATCTGCTTTGACACTTCGCTTGCGGCGTATCTAGTTAATCCAGGAGTCAGAAGCCAAGATTTTAAAGACATACAAGAAAGATGGGGAGACGGCTCTGGAATCAACCAGACGTCGCCCGAACAAGAACTTCTAACTTCTGCCCGTGCGATGTTCGCTCTGCGTGATTCACTAACTCGTGAATTAAAGGAGCGCAAGCTGTGGGAACTTTTCACGACCATGGAATTACCAGTTGCTGATCTCTTGGGGCGTATGGAAGCGGTCGGTATTGCTGTAAACAAGAAGGAGCTAGAAGAATTGGCTGCCTTTTTTGAGGGTGAAGTAAGTCGTGAAACTAAAGCGGCGCACGATGCCGTTGGCCACGAATTCAATGTTGCATCTCCCAAGCAGTTACAAGTTGTGCTTTTTGACGAACTTAACCTTCCAAAAACCAAGAAGATCAAAACTGGCTATACCACCGATGCTGAAAGTCTTGATTGGCTTCACCAAAAAAGCGGACATCCAGTTTTAACTTCTCTGCTTCGCATTCGTGAAACTAAGAAGCTTGGAACAACAGTTGAGGGTTTAATTGCAGAAATTGCTAAAGACGGTCGCATTCACACCCACTTTCAGCAAACAGTTGCAGCAACAGGACGCCTGTCATCAACTGGGCCAAACCTTCAGAACATTCCAGTTCGCACCGAAGAGGGTAGAAGGATTCGTAACTGCTTCACCGTTGGCAAGGGTTATGTTGCATTATTGACCGCTGATTACAGCCAAATCGAAATGCGTATCATGGCTCACTTATCTCATGATGAAAAGCTATTGGCGGCCTTTGCATCTGGTGAAGATCTGCATGCAACAGTTGCAGGTTTGGTGTTTGGCGTAAAGCCGTCAGAGGTCGATCCAGAAATGCGTCGTCAAATGAAAGCGATGTCTTATGGACTTGCCTACGGGCTTTCTTCCTATGGTCTTGCAGCGCAATTAGATATTTCCCCACCTGCGGCCCAACAGTTAATGGATACCTATTTTGAACGTTTTGGTGGAATTCGAGATTACTTAAAGACGGTAGTCGATGATGCACGCAAAGTCGGTTACACCGAAACAATCATGGGTCGCCGCCGATACTTGCCCGACTTGATGCATGACAACCGACAAAGACGTGAAGTTGCCGAACGTATGGCACTGAATGCGCCAATTCAAGGATCTGCTGCAGACATAATAAAAGTGGCGATGCTTAATGTTCAAGGAGCACTTGAAAAAGAAAAGTTAAAGTCTCGGTTGCTGCTGCAGATTCATGATGAATTAATCCTTGAAGTTGTGTCAGGTGAAGAGGAAGCAATTAGTACATTAGTAAAGCGCGAGATGGGTTCGGCATATCCGCTTAAAGCGCCTTTAGATGTGAATGCAGGTCTGGGTCTTACTTGGCACGAGGCGGCGCACTAACTAATTTCTGTCATTTGAATTGTCTTTGATCGCACGCAAATCTTCTTCTTCAGTGGGAACATTATTTGCTGCAGACAAGCGGTCTTTTCCTATGATGAAAACAATCAAGCCGATAAGCAACATGATAGGAGTCAACGCTAGACCGGCTCTCGGTGAGTAATACTCTGAGACGATTCCGCCAATAGCTGCACCTGCTGCCATGAATGTTCCCTCAATACTCCAGATCCAAGCAATTGATGAAGCTTGAGTTCCTTGTGGCCTCACTGCTTCCAACACCTCAAAGTAGAAAACTAGAAATCCGCCATGTATCAAGCCGATTGCTGCTCCAACTACAGTTATTGTCCAATCCGGATAGGTAAAGATGATTGGAATACTTGCAATAACCCACAACGTATAGGCCCGAAGCAATGCAGAGAGCGGTGCTAGATTTTTAGAGACAAGCCCACCTAGTAAGCCACCGATCATGTTTGCCAATCCAAAAACAGCAAATATCCATGCAACTCTTTGCGCAACACCTTCTTGTGTCGCAAAAGCAGGAACGGCAACATTGAAAACACCAACGCCAAAGCCGATAAAGCATCCTTCGAACATAAGTAATTGGATGGCTCTGTCTCGCCAAAGTTTCTGTTGGCCTTTAGCCTTTTTCTCAGGGATCCAATTTCTCGACACAGAAGTTGCAGCCACTGCGAGTCCACCAATAAACATCAATGCTGCGGTGACTCCAAGACCAAGCCCCGGGCGAGAAGAAAGTGATAAGACGGTAACTAAGGCTGGTCCAATTACTGTAGAGAAACTAATCATAGATGTGTCAAGGGCATAGGCGGTTCGTAAGAAATTATCTGGGACTATTCCTTTCCACAATGGGCGTACTGCTAAATTAATTGGCGGAGCAGTTATTCCCAATAGAAAAGCTGTAATCAACAAAGATTGTCTAGTTTCCATCGTATTGAATGCAAGAATCATCGCTGCATAAGATGGAACCAAGATCATCAATGGCCATGTCTGTCCCCAGCGTTCCAAGAGATATCCACGAACGCCCGCTGAAATGGAGCCAGACAGCGAATACAAACCAATCGTCAAACCGGCTGTTGCCACTGATCCTGTTGTTTGTTGAGTTTTAAAGAAAATAGCTAAGACGATCATGGAATAGCCCAGCCGCCCTGGAAATGCGGCAATGGCCAGAATCACCACATTTGGCATCCTAAGTAACTCTCTGTACCGCTTCATATAGAGAATGAGTCTATCTTTCACGCTCGAGAAAGTAAGCGGATTTGCCCATATGAGCGTGCAAACCGTACCCTTGCCCTTCAGCCGCGAAAGCGGGAACTACTACTTTCTATCCCTACGGAGCACAATTGTCTACACCACAAATTGCAGTAAATGACATCGGATCAGCTGAAGATTTTCTAGCAGCGATCGAAGGCACAATCAGAAACTTTAATGACGGCGACTTAGTATCAGGTGCAGTTGTTCAAGTTGGTCGCGAAGAAGTTCTTGTTGATATCGGATACAAGACTGAAGGAGTTATTCCAGCTCGCGAGCTTTCAATTCGCCACGATGCAGATCCAAACTCAATCGTTAAAGTCGGTGAGATTATTGAAGCTCTCGTTCTTCAGAAAGAAGACAAAGAGGGTCGCCTAATCCTCTCTAAGAAGCGCGCACAGTACGAGCGTGCCTGGGGAGATATTGAAGGCAAGAAAGAGCGCGACGAAGTTGTCGTCGGAACTGTTATTGAAGTTGTTAAGGGCGGACTTATCGTGGACATCGGTCTACGTGGATTCCTTCCAGCATCTCTCGTCGAGATGCGCCGCGTACGCGATCTGACGCCATACATTGGCAAGCAGGTTGAAGCACGCATCATCGAACTAGATAAGAATCGCAACAACGTTGTTCTTTCACGTCGCGCATTCCTAGAGCAGACACAATCAGAATCACGTACAACATTCCTGAACCAGCTACAAAAGGGCCAGGTTCGCACAGGTGTTGTTTCATCAATCGTCAACTTCGGTGCATTCGTTGACCTTGGTGGCGTAGATGGTTTGGTTCACGTTTCAGAGCTTTCATGGAAGCACATCGATCACCCAGGTGAAGTTGTCGAAGTTGGCGATGAAGTAACTGTTGAAGTTCTTGAAGTTGATTTCGAGCGCGAGCGTGTATCGCTTTCACTTAAGGCAACACAGGAAGATCCATGGCAAGCATTTGCTCGCACCCACACAATCAATCAGGTTGTTCCGGGTGTTGTGACAAAGCTAGTTCCATTCGGAGCTTTCATCCGTGTTCACGAGGGAATTGAAGGTCTTGTTCACATCTCAGAGTTGGCAGAACGCCACGTTGAGATTCCAGAGCAGGTTGTTCAGGTTGATGATGAACTATTTGTAAAGATCATCGATATCGATCTAGAGCGTCGTCGTATTTCACTTTCACTCAAGCAAGCTAATGAAGGTACAGAGATTGAGATCGAAGCATTTGATCCAACTCAGTACGGTATGGCTGCTCGCTACGATGCCGCAGGAAACTTCATTTACCCTGAAGGTTTCGATGCTGATTCACAAGAGTGGAAGCCAGGATATGAAACACAGCGCGAAGAGTGGGAAAAGCAGTACGCCCAAGCGCAAGAGCGTTTCATGGCACACAAGAAGCAGAAGGCTGAAGCAAAGGTCGCAGATGCTGCTGCAACTCCAGCAGAAGAAGCTGTTGCTGCCGCCGAATAAACAAACAAGTACAAAGAAGGCCTCGCGTAATTGCGGGGCCTTTTTTGATTTCCCGGAGGTACCCTTTACCCATGCGCGTAATAGCTTTAACGGGTGGCATTGGTTGCGGCAAATCACTTGCGGCGCAGTACTTTGCCGAACTTGGAGCACTTGTGATTGATGCGGATCAATTAGCTCGTGCAGCAATTGAACGCGGTTCTGATGGCTTTGATGAAGTTGTCACTCTTTTTGGTGACTCTATTTTGAAGGATGGAAATATTGATCGCCGTGCTTTGGGTGAAATTGTCTTTAAAGACCCTAAAGCTAAAGCAGCGTTAGAAGGCATCATTCATCCGATAGTTCGTCGTGAATTTGAAGAAGCGGTTGCTTCACTTAAAGGAGACGATGTTCTTGTCTATGAGATTCCTTTACTCTTTGAATCAAAATCACATGAGAGATTTGATCTTGTTATCACCGTTGAAGCTGAGTTAGAAAATAGAGTTGCTCGACTACGAGATAGAGGAATGCATATCTCCGAGATCGAAGGCCGAATAGCCGCTCAGGCGACTCGAGAACAACGTATTGAAATTGCCGATTTCCTGATTGAAAACGATGGAAGCGAAGATGAGCTGCTGCGCCAGGTCGAAAATATCTGGGATAGCCTTCACGATAATTAGTAAGTAGGCTTACCAAATGCGCCCGATATCTGATCTTCAACGCAGGGTCGAGCCTTTCCAAGTAATCAGTGATTATGTTCCTGCGGGAGATCAACCTGCAGCAATCGCCGAAATAGCTAAACGGATCAATGCAGGGGAGCGAGATGTCGTTTTGCTTGGTGCCACTGGTACCGGAAAGTCAGCAACAACAGCCTGGCTGATCGAACAGCTACAGCGCCCAACTTTGGTTCTTGCGCCCAATAAAACGCTAGCTGCTCAGCTAGCAAATGAGTTTCGAGAACTTTTGCCAAACAACGCTGTCGAATACTTCGTCTCGTATTACGACTACTACCAACCCGAAGCCTATGTCCCGCAGACCGATACCTTTATCGAGAAGGATTCAAGCGTCAATGAAGAGGTTGAGCGGTTACGTCACTCTGCAACTAATTCACTGCTAACGCGCCGAGATGTCATCGTGGTTGCAACGGTTTCTTGTATCTATGGTCTGGGTACTCCGCAAGAGTATGTGGATCGAATGGTGCGCCTGCGCGTTGGCGAGGAGATCGAACGTAATGCGCTGCTTCGTAAATTTGTTGATGTTCAATACAAGCGTAATGACATGGCCTTCGAGCGCGGAACTTTCCGAGTTCGGGGAGACACCATCGAAATCATCCCGATGTATGAAGAACTGGCTATTCGCATCGAAATGTTTGGCGATGAGATTGAGAAACTCTCCACTTTGCACCCTCTAACTGGTGAAATCATTAGAGATGAAGAAGAAATCTTTGTTTTCCCAGCCACACACTATGCAGCAGGACCCGAAACTATGAAGCGAGCTATCGGCGATATTCAGGATGAACTGCAGATTCAGCTCAATCTCTTCGAGAAGCAGGGAAAGTTGCTTGAGGCACAACGACTTCGCATGAGAACAACCTTTGATATCGAGATGATGGAACAAATTGGATTCTGCAGTGGAATTGAGAATTACTCACGACACTTAGATGACCGTGCAGCTGGATCTGCTCCACATTGTTTGCTTGATTACTTCCCTGAAGATTTTTTAGTTGTTATCGATGAAAGTCACGTAACGGTTCCTCAGCTGGGCGCAATGTTTGAGGGCGATGCTTCGCGCAAACGCACATTAGTTGAGCATGGTTTTCGCTTGCCTAGCGCTTTGGATAATCGTCCACTGAAGTTTCCAGAATTTGTTGAGAGAACAGGCCAGACGATCTATTTATCTGCTACTCCCGGAAAATATGAAATGGCTAAGGTCAATGGTGATGTAGTCGAGCAAGTGATTCGCCCAACTGGTTTAGTAGATCCACAGATCGTAATTAAGCCGATTAAGGGACAGATCGATGATCTGCTCAACGAAATCAATATCCGTGCGGCCAAAAATGAACGCGTTCTTGTAACAACCCTTACTAAGAAAATGTCTGAAGATCTCACTGATTATCTGCAAGAACGCGGCGTAAATGTTCGCTATCTGCATTCCGAAGTAGATACTTTGCGACGAGTTGAATTGCTTCGTGAACTTCGCACCGGCGATTACGATGTCCTAATCGGTATTAACTTGCTACGTGAAGGTTTGGATTTACCTGAAGTTTCTTTGGTAGCTATTTTGGATGCTGATAAGGAAGGTTTCCTTCGCTCCTCTACCTCTCTTATTCAAACTATAGGACGCGCGGCCCGTAACGTTTCGGGTGAAGTTCATATGTACGCGGACCGAATCACAGATTCGATGGCTAAGGCAATTGATGAAACCAATCGCCGCCGTGCCAAGCAGGTGGCTTATAACTTAGAACGCGGAGTCGATCCGCAGCCACTGCGTAAAAAGATTGCCGATATCACCGACCTGATTAATCGCGAAAGTGAAGATACTGAGGAACTCCTGTCTCACGAAAAGGGCGGGGCCAAGAAGATTGCCTCGTCTGCTGGAATTTACGACAAATCCTCTACCTCCTTACCGCGCAAGGATCTGATCGCATTGATAGGCTCGCTCACCGATCAGATGCGCAACGCCGCAACTGAACTTCAATTTGAGGTTGCCGCGCGATTACGTGATGAAATCAAGATATTGAAGAAAGAGTTACGAATGATGGAAGAGGCCGGGGTTTGAGCATCGATAAGTTGGTTGTGCGTGGTGCACGCGAACACAACCTCAAAAATGTCTCGATCGAACTGCCGCGAGATTCACTAGTTGTATTCACTGGCCTTTCAGGCTCCGGAAAATCATCTTTAGCTTTCGACACCATCTTTGCCGAAGGTCAGCGTCGTTATGTCGAATCTTTGTCGGCCTATGCCCGCCAATTTCTTGGCCAAATGGACAAGCCGGATGTTGATTTCATCGAAGGTTTATCACCAGCTGTTTCAATCGATCAGAAATCAACCAATAGAAATCCACGCTCTACCGTTGGAACTATCACTGAAGTTTACGATTACTTGCGCCTTTTGTTTGCTCGCGCAGGAACACCTCATTGTCCCAAGTGCGGCAAAGTGGTTACTCGCCAAACTCCACAGCAAATTGTCGATCAAATTTTGGAACTTCCAGCTACAACCAAGTTCCAAGTACTTGCACCAGTTGTCAGAGCACGCAAAGGCGAATTTGTTGAGCTCTTTAATGATTTGATTACTCAAGGCTATTCACGTGCACGTATCGATGGGGAAGTAGTTCAACTCTCTGATGCTCCAAAGCTAAAGAAGCAAGAAAAGCACACGATCGAAGTTGTGATTGACCGTCTAACTGCCAAGGCAGAAAGCAAAACTCGCTTAACGGACTCAATTGAAAATGCTTTGCGCTTGGCGTCAGGAATCGTCATCCTGGATTTTGTTGATGCGAAAGGTGAAGATAAAGAGCGCACTTATAGCGAGCACTTGGCCTGTCATGATTGCGAGCTTTCATTTGAAGAATTGGAGCCCCGCTCATTTTCTTTCAACTCTCCATTTGGAGCCTGCGTAGAATGTTCTGGAATTGGAACCAAGAAAGAGGTTGATGAGGATCTGATCATTCCCGATGACTCAATCTCGATTAATGATGGTGCGATTGCGCCTTGGTCAGGCGGTCAATCCTCTGATTACTTCCTTCGCTTGCTAGAAGCTTTAGCCAAAGATCTGCCGTTTTCTTTAGATACGCCTTGGAAAAAGATTTCAGTCAAAGCGCGTGAAGCGATTTTGAATGGTTATGAGTACGAAATTAAGATGAAGTACAAGGGGCGCTACGGAGCGCGAAATTACACAACAGGATTTGAGGGTGTTATTCCCTTTATTCATCGCAGACATGAAGAAACAGATAGTGATTACAGTCGCGATAAGTACGAGGCATACATGCGAGAAATCGCCTGCGAAACCTGTAACGGCGCACGATTAAAGCCCGAAGTTCTAGCCGTGACTATTGGCAATAAAAACATCTCTGAAATTTGCGAACTTTCTATCGCAGATTGCGCAGTTTTTTTGAAGCAAATTAAGCTCAATAAGCGTGAAGCACAGATTGCCGAACGCGTTATGAAAGAGGTCAATGCACGTCTTGGCTTCTTGCTGGATGTCGGTCTGGATTACTTATCGTTGGCCCGCCCAGCTGGTTCTCTATCTGGCGGAGAAGCACAGCGCATTCGTTTAGCAACACAGATTGGTAGCGGGCTTGTTGGAGTTCTCTACGTTCTAGATGAGCCGTCAATCGGTCTACATCAGCGTGATAACAGGCGCCTGATCGAAACGCTGACTCGTTTGCGCGACTTAGGAAACACGCTGATTGTGGTAGAACATGATGAAGAAACAATTCGAACCGCGGACTGGATTGTGGACATTGGTCCAGGTGCAGGCGAACATGGTGGAAAAGTTGTTGTTTCTGGAAGTTATGAAGAACTTATTGCTTCCAAGGAATCAATAACTGGTGCGTATTTATCGGGACGTAAATCAATTGAAATCCCTAAGAAGCGCCGTCCGATAGACCCTAAGCGAAAGCTCGTTGTGAAGGGTGCAAAAGAAAACAACCTCAAGGACATCGAAGTCGAAGTACCGCTAGGTGTATTTGTCTCTGTCACCGGAGTTTCTGGTTCTGGAAAATCCACCTTAGTAAATGACATTCTCTATACGACCTTGGCAAATAAGTTAAATGGTGCGCGACTTGTTCCAGGTCGCCACAGAACCGTTACAGGAATCGAACTTCTGGACAAGGTTGTACATGTAGATCAATCACCAATTGGAAGAACTCCGCGTTCAAATCCGGCAACCTACACGGGCGTCTTTGACAAGATTCGCGCGCTCTTTGCAGAAACAAGCGAAGCAAAGATTCGTGGTTACCAACAAGGTCGATTCTCCTTTAACGTTAAAGGCGGCCGCTGCGAGAACTGTTCTGGTGATGGAACCATCACTATCGAAATGAACTTCTTGCCCGATGTTTATGTTCCGTGCGAGGTCTGTCATGGAGCCCGCTATAACCGGGAAACTCTCGAAGTTCACTACAAAAACAAGACGATCGCTGAGGTTCTTAATATGCCGATCGAAGAAGCGCATGGCTTCTTCGAATCAGTACCTGCCATTGCTCGCTACCTAAAAACTCTCAATGATGTTGGTTTGGGCTACGTTCGACTGGGCCAATCTGCACCAACCCTGTCGGGCGGTGAAGCGCAACGCGTAAAGCTTGCAACCGAACTGCAGCGTCGATCAACCGGTCGAACAATTTATGTTTTGGATGAACCAACCACGGGTCTGCACTTTGAAGATGTCAACAAGTTGTTAACCGTGCTCAATCGCCTAGTAGATACCGGCAACACAGTTGTTGTTATTGAACACAATCTAGATGTCATTAAGTGTTCGGATTGGGTTATCGACATGGGACCCGAAGGCGGTTTCCGTGGGGGATTAGTGGTTGCCGAAGGAACTCCTGAAACTGTTGCGGCTGTCAAGGAAAGTTATACGGGGCGATTCTTAGGTGAGATCTTAAAATCAAATAGAAAAGCCCCAGCGAAGAAGTAGTCTCATGGCAGATCCTCAAAGTTATCGGCCGACCAACATTCCAGAACACCCTGGGGTTTACCGTTTTTACAATAAACAGGACAAGGTCATTTACGTTGGCAAAGCCAAGAACCTCAAGAATCGTTTAAGTAATTACTTTCAAGCAAATCTTGCGACCAAGACCCATCGCATGGTGCATGAAGCTGTCCGAGTTGATTGGACGATTGTTAGTACCGAACTTGAGGCGCTAGCGCTGGAGTTCAGTTGGATCAAGCAGTACCAACCCAAGTACAACGTGCAGTTCAAGGATGATAAGTCTTATCCATATTTGGCATTGTCGCTCAATGATGAGTACCCAATGATCTTCATAACCCGAAAAGACAAACGTCCGGGACTGAAGTACTTCGGACCGTATACAAATGCCTGGGCGCTTCGAAACACTTTCGAAGTTTTGCTAAAAGTGTTTCCGGTCCGATCGTGCTCATCCTCAAACTTCACACGTGCCCAACGCAGCAAGAGACAATGCTTATTGGGCGATATCGGCAAGTGCGCTGCACCTTGCGTTGATTGGATCTCGAAAGAGGATCACAAAAAACTAGCTGAGCGACTCAATGAGTTTATGGATTCTGGGATGGAAAACATTCTTCCTAAATTGCACGAAGAGATGAATACTGCCGCTGCCAATGAAGAGTTTGAAAGAGCGGCACGTCTGCGTGATCAAATCGAATCCTTTGAAAAGGCCCAGAAATCGACTGAAGGCAATTTCTCCGATGATTTAGATGGAGATTTCATCTCTATTTATCATGATGGTTTCCATGCCGCCGGTTCGATCTTTTCAATGCAACGTGGTTCGGTCAAAGGTTCCAGGTCGTGGATTGTTGATCAAGAGATGGTGCTCGAGGGCCAAGATGAGTTAACCGCCCTGCTGTATTCAATCTATGGATCCGGTGCAATCGCAGTTCCTCGCAACATTTACATCAATGCAGAGCCGTCGGATAAAGAACAGCTCGAACAATGGCTTGGCTCGATAGGTTCTACGAAAGTCGAAATCAAAATTCCGCAACGCGGTGAAAAGGTTGAACTACTAGATACCGTTAAGAGAAATGCCCAGTACTCACTTATTCAATATCTCAGTAAGCGAGCCACCGACGCGGCTGTCAGCGGAAAAGCGTTAACTGAAATCGAAGAACATCTCAATCTTGGTCGCACTCCATTGCGCATCGAGTGTTTTGATATCTCAAACATCTCGGGCACATCTGTTGTTGCATCTATGGTGGTTTTCGAAGATGGAATGATTAAGAAGAGCGAGTACAGACGTTTTATCATCGATACCAGTGAAG
The DNA here is from genome assembly GCA_044341805.1 of Candidatus Planktophila sp. Taxonomy (GTDB): domain Bacteria; phylum Actinomycetota; class Actinomycetes; order Nanopelagicales; family Nanopelagicaceae; genus Planktophila. The sequence goes on along the minus strand of JBIIQY010000016.1, from coordinate 2,100 downwards.
GCTTTGATGACACCCGTGCGATGCACCAGGTGATTACTCGTCGTCTAAAGCGATTGCTGGATGATCGAAAAGAAAATGAAGCAGAGGTCGCAGAACTCGGGGGCAAGCCAAGCAAGTTCGCCTATCCACCTCAGCTGATTGTGGTCGATGGTGGTCAGCCTCAGGTCAATGCCGCGCAACGTGCTTTAGATGAGCTGGGAATTAAAGACATCGCTTTGTGCGGATTAGCCAAGCGATTAGAAGAAGTCTGGATGCCGAACTCTAAGGATCCATTGATTTTGCCACGTAGCAGTGAAGGACTGTATCTCTTGCAGCGGATTAGAGATGAGGCGCACCGCTTTGCAATTACCTTCCATCGCTCGCGTCGTTCGAAGGTTATGTTGGAGTCAGTGTTGGATCAGATTCCACAACTAGGTTCGGCTCGAAGAGCTTCACTTCTAGAGCGATTCGGGTCGGTAGCGGCAATTAAAAAAGCATCAGTTGAAGACATAGCGGCTACTCCCGGCATCGGCTCAAAGATTGCTTCGATCATAGAAACGCATCTGGCTTCAATTGCAACTCAATCAGTAAACACGGAAACCGGCGAAATAATGGAGAGTAAGTAATGGGCAAGGAATTCTTCGACCTTCCGGCAGAAGATCAACAGAAGTCTTTGACATCTTTCGCCACTGAACTCTTAAAGGATTATGGGATTCATGGCGCAAAGGTTTCTTGCATTAACTTTGAATTCAACGCTACTTTTGCTGTTGAAAGTGAATCTGGCGTTAAGTACGCGCTGCGAATCAATATCAACTCGACTCGTACCGTCGATAACATGAAGGCAGAAGTCGAATGGGTTCGTTACCTCAACCGCACTTCGGGATTACACACGCCGACACCAATTGCCACCTTGGATGATCAATACATTGTTTCGAGTTTACATGCAGATTCTGGACAAACCCTGTACGGCGTTATGTACTCGTGGCTAGATGGAGAGGAAATTGGTGACGAGCCAACCATGGAGCAACTCCATCAGGTAGGCAGGGCAATGGCTACTTTGCATCAAGAGTCCTCGGAATTTGCCCTTTCATCCGGCAACTCTCTGCCCACATTTATTGATTTTTTCTGGGGCACAGAAGATTTTCTTTTCTCTGATAAGTCAGTTTTATCGGATGCGGATCGAGTATCGATTCAACAAGCTCATGACCAAATTATGAAATACACAAATGAGTTATACCAAAAATCACCCGTCCACATCATTCATGCAGATATGCACGGCTGGAACTTGATGTGGAATAAAGGTCAATTGTCGATCTTTGATTTTGATGATTGCGGTTACGGCGTTGAAGCCCAAGATCTAGCCGTGACTTTGTACTATTTGGATACGCCAGAACAAGATGAAGCCCTTTTGAATGGGTACAAGGGCGTAAGGCCATTACCCACTTACTCCGCAAATGCCATGAAAGCGTTGCTGTTGCAGCGCCGTTTACTGTTACTCAATTACCTATTTGAAACCAAGAATCAAGAGCACAAGGAGATGCTGCCGGCCTACCTTGAAAAGAGTCTTGAGCGTGTTTCGACCTTCTTGACAGATGTAAGAGGATAAGAGCATGGCTAATCAGGAGACCCTCATTCTTACAGGCATGTCAGGTGCTGGACGTTCAACAGTTGCACATGCCCTCGAAGATTTGGGTTGGTATGTCGTAGACAACCTGCCTCCTGCACTTCTTCCTGCGTTGGTCAGTAAGGGGACTGGGCCGCAAGGTAAAGAGTTGGCGGTAGTTGTCGATGTGCGCGGAGGCGAGTTCTTTGATGAGCTGACTCAGGCCATGGATGAACTCAAGAAAAGTAACTCTGATTACCGTTTGGTATTTCTTGATGCAACTGATCAGGCCTTGGTTCAGCGTTTTGAATCAACGCGTAGACCTCATCCTTTGCAAGGTAAAGATCGAATCGTTGATGGAATCGCACGCGAGCGTGAAAAATTAGAAGAGATTCGCTCTCAATCAGATGTTGCAATTGATACTTCGAATCTCAATGTGCATCAGTTAGAAAAGCGTATTGGCGAAATATTTGGAGCGGGAAAGTTACAGGGGATTCGAATCAATGTTTTGTCATTTG
>JBIIQY010000090.1:0-4118 GCA_044341805.1 Candidatus Planktophila sp. | reverse complement strand
GTGTTCCTTGTTCTACCGACAAGGTTCCATAAGCATACGGTGCCGAGACCTTAAATGTCGTTGATTTAATTCCAGCTTCTTCTGCATACGAAGTTTCTAGAACATCTACTTTAAATGAATGACGTTCACAATAACGCAAATACATTCGCATGATCATTTCAGCCCAGTCAGCAGCTTCTACGCCACCCGCTTCAGAACGAATAGTGATCAAAGCATCGCGATCATCGTATTCACCATTTAATAGAGTCTGTACTTCAAGTTCGCTGACAGATTTCTTAACTGCATCCAGTTCTTTCTCAGCATCTTCAATGCCGCCAGGCTCACCTGCCGCTAATTCAAAAAGGATGGGCAGATCTTCCACACGCTGGCGCAGACCCGATAACTTTGCGATCTCTGATTGAACACGAGATAAGCGGCTAGTGATCTTTTGTGCCGCCTCTGGGTCATCCCAAAGATTCGGAACTCCCGCCTCAACCTCAAGTTCGGCTGCTTGCTTTCGCAGCTTGGGCAGATCTAAAACCTTTTCAATTGAAACAAGGGTCGCATCAATGGCATCTATCTCTAATTGATATTCGCGTGCGGCCATGGATTAAGGATAGCCAACCAATGATGTGCATGCGAATGCTCGAATTCGGGCGATGGACCGCTGAATGACGCATTAACGTCAAGAGATTGTCAGTTAATCCGAATTCCAAACAAGTAGAAACCCTCTTGAACCTTATTGGTTGTACCCACGGTAGCCGTCAAAAATACTGAATTTGTCTTTGAAAATGGAATCTGGAAAGGAAGTTTCATCTCAGATCGTGTGCTTATCTCTAAGGATGCACCATCACAATCAAAATTAGTTAGTTCAATACCTTTCAATGCGTTCCACTTCATGTTTGTCTCATCATTGCTCCACGAATTGAGCTCAAATAGAACTTCGATCCCACCTCGTGTGCAATCGATTGGAATGACGGGGTGATCTCTTTTCGTTGCAATAGCCAATGGAACAGTAAACATATTTCCTTTGCCTTGGTAATACTTGCTCTTGTCTAAAGCGTGAACTCCTCTTTGGGCGGCTGCTTCAGTTGCCTGCACCAGAGAACGCTTTGCAACAATGAGAGAAGACACATCAGTCATCACCATCAGGGAAGCAACGGTAATCACAAACAGGCCAATCACAATGACAGAGATTGATCCAGCTTCAGATTTGAATCTTTCTTTAAGATTAAAGCCACGAGCTGAGATGCTCTTAAACACTTGATTAAAGCCAAGGACTGAGGTGTTCTTGTGCACTTGCACTTACCTCTCTTTGAGTCTGATCATCAACGAATGAAATTGTTAATTTGATTCGACCATTAGCCGTTAAGCATGGAGAGAGTGAGCAATCTAAACGAGTCCGTAATGTTGCGATTTCGCTCGGACTTAAGTTCCATTGTCTTGCCAATAAATTCGTAGCTTCACTTGATAGGTTCCGTGCCGCACCATCATTCTCACTGATTACATACACTCTAAGAACTTCGCGAGCCATAGAACGAGCAATCACTTCATTCGCACTTATTGAGGAAAAGCTATTAAGGTACAAAAAGATTGGGATAAAGAGCGGGATCGCTAATGCAACAAACTCCACAATTGCTCCCCCATCTTCTCGGCGCAGATGCATTGAGATTTTTGGCCACAACGAAGGTGTCTTACTTGTTGGTTGAGCCAATCGCTCACTCATTGATTGGGGTAATCTCTCACTCATTGATTGGCTCAATCACAGAAATACCAACAACTTGTGTCTTGGGCGCACCACCAAATAATTCAATTAACCCCGGAACTAACTGCAGAACAGTGTGTGAACGGTGCGTGATTAGGACACGTATTTTTTCAACACCACCACCTATCTCCATTACCTCGTCTTCAACATTGAACTCTTGGGAAATAGCGCGCTCGGCAGCTTCGCCTTGAGCCATTGCTAAATCTGCGTTCCGTAAATTTGTTGCAGCAATGACTTGCGCCCCGATAAGGAAAAGAAACAGCATAGGAATAAGCACTAATGCACTTTCAACATTTCCATCATCGCGCGCTAAACAAGCACGCAAGCGTATAAACACTTAACGAATACCGTTCATGGAATCAAGCGAGTTCTTCAAAATGGCAGTTAAACGTGGTGCAGCAATGGTCCAAATCGCTGTGACAAGGCCCGTTGTCATTAAAACTACAAGCACCCACCCTGGTACATCGCCACGATCATCTTTGAGTCGAGCAAAGAAGTTGTGTTGGACTGTGGTCAGTCTTTGGCGAAAAGTTAATTCAGCGATAAAGGCTCGTTCTAGTAATTTACTCATTTTTCCTCTTTCATTTTTTGTAATTAGTGACGGTTGTACTTGGTGACGGTTGTACTTAGTGACGGTTGTACTTGGTGACGAATTTGATGGATATTTTCTTTGTTTAGGAAAAAGCACAGATAAATGTTCGTATTCCTGTGGATACTTCACATTTATTGCCACTGGCACTGGCGCATTCATTCCCACTGACATTGACATTTTGGGTGACGGGAAAATCGAGTAAGTGCACCTGGAGCAGGCGATAAGTAGTTAAAGGTCAACTGTGACCCAATGAATTCGCTTAATCCCGTATCGATAAGTTGAAGAACTGCTTGGGTGGCAACACCAGCAACTTGATAACCAACCGATATCGGAAGCTCATCACAGTGTGTATTGATAGGTTCTAAATCTTCTATTCCGTAACGCTCACCAGTTCCCATATCAATACAACTTTTGCAGGGTGATTTAGCCGGTAGGACGAGTGGACCACATAACGCTGCGCCTCCAACAATCTGACCAACAAAGAAATGATCCATGTCATCCCGCATGAGTTGTTCAATAAGTTCAGCCGGATATTGACCGACGACAATTCGTAGATTTCGTTCAGGAATTGGGGCATCGATGCTTCCCTTTACATTTTTTGAAGGTGTTGGGAAAAGCGACCATTCGCGGGCCAACTCCTCCATTCGAACCACATAATTCAAGCCATAATCAGTGGTTCTTAGGATCCCTGTTCCTAAATCCAAGTCACCAATGGAGGATTGTGTGCGTCGTGAAGTGATTGAAAATCGCGTGTTAGTGACTCCACTGGCTAATAATCCGTTGTAGATAATTGTTGCAACACGATTACTTCCATAAATTTCAACACCAAAACTTTGTCGTGCCGATAAGAGTTCTACGCCTCCGTCAATGACACCTTTGACCCACGTTGTTTGACTGAGTTCAGAAACCATGCGCTGCTGAAGTTGTCGGTAGGACGCATCGTTACTTTGATCTTCAGTATGCGCCGCTCTTTGTGCAATGTGTGATTGAAAACGGTTGTGTAATTTTACTTTTGATTTATTGATGTCAACCAATTGAGCATCGAGTAATTCGAGAATTACTTTTTCAACTACTTCAATTGGAGCATTTACTTCATTACTAATTTCATGCGCACTGTGTTCACCATCAAACTTCGCAATAATCGCACGAGCACCCGGATGATGAATCGTGACTGCTCGATGTGCTGTTGCAATGATGAGAGACTTTTCTATTTCAGGGGTTGGAATACTTATCTGCACTCCAGTTTTCAGGCGCGGCTTTGCTTCGGAAGTGATCTCGGTATCGCCTTGCTCAATCGAAATTTTGGTTACGCGAGCTGGTCTTGAACCACGCACATATTTCCGACGGATTCTCTCGGGAGGCAATAATCGGGTTTCGAGTTCGCCATCAGTAAGTGCCTTTAATTCTTGAGTATCTGATTGTTTTTCGATAAATGTTGTCATGGCCCAACAATGGTGACCGCGAGCGCATTAGCCTTTATGGCGGCTCATATCTGTGGAGAGCCCCGCACTTTGATTACTTAGGGAAATCTTGGAAATACTCGGATTGGAGAAAATGCAATTAGGAAGGAGGAAAGCAAAAGACCCCCGCACCTAAACAGTGCGAGGGCCTTTCGTAACGCTAGACGTTCGTAAGTGAAATCGAGCTCACTTACCCGAAACGAAATTTAATTACTGTGCTTTGCCAAGGATGCGATTGACCTTGGTGCCACACACTGGGCAGATGCCTTGTGCCATGCGACGACCAGAGTCTGAGACCTTTACGGTTCCCTCGAATTCACGC
>JBIIQY010000061.1:0-4175 GCA_044341805.1 Candidatus Planktophila sp. | reverse complement strand
GCATCACTGCCATCGACTAAACCGTAAAAACTCACGATAACAATTCCTTAAGCGGTGGTCGTAGTTGATCCAAAACTACCTGGGCAGTCTTTGAATCCCTTTCAATTGCCTCAATGTAACACTTCATTTTTGCCTCAGTACCGCTTGGACGGATGATGATTCGCACACCACCATCTAGCCAGATTCGAATTCCATCTGTGGGCGGCAAACCATCAGTTGGCTTTGCTAAATCATCAATGGAAGTAACAGATCGCCCAGCAATCTCTTTAGGTGGATTACTGCGTAAGCCTCCCAGGATTACTCCCACCTTAGAAAGATCACTTAAGCGGATTGAGATTTGTTCAGTTGCATGAAAACCATGACGCGCCCAAACCTCATCCAGTAAATCCAGAAGAGTTTTTCCTTGTGCAGCTAGATCAGTGGCAATTTGTGCCAAAGCAATAGCAGCAGAGACACCATCCTTATCATTTACTGTTGCAGAATCAACGCAATAGCCAAGAGCTTCTTCATAGCCAAAAGTTAAGTTTTCAATCTTTGCCAACCACTTAAAGCCAGTCAAAGTCTCTTTAAATTGCAGGTTGTAGTGTTCAGCAATCTTTTTGACGATAGATGAAGAAACAATCGAGTTAGCAAAGATCCCCGAATCAATTGTGCGAGCCATGGATTCAGCAAAAATTGCGCCTAATTCATCTCCGCGCAGCATGCGCCAACCAGTTGTTGGATCTTTAATTGCTGCCGCACATCTATCTGCATCAGGATCATTGGCAATCACTAAGTGAGCATCAAAATTTCTAGCAGTTTCAAGGGCCAAATCAATTGCACCTGGCTCTTCAGGGTTTGGAAAGGCGACAGTGGGGAAATCAGGATCTGGCGCGGCTTGCGCTTCAACCAAAATCGGCGATTGAAAACCGGCCTTCTGGAAAACTCGTTGAATTGTTTCAGTACCAACACCATGCATCGCGGTATAAACAATTCGTAATGATCCAGGTGTGCCTGCTAGCGATGCAGTTCGGTTGACATACTTTTCAACAATTTCCTCACCCAAAACTTCCCAAACTTTTCCACGCGATTGAGACTTTAATGAAGTCACCGCAGCAATCTTTGCAGCGATGGCTTCATCAGTTGGTGAAACAATCTGCGATCCACGGTAATGAATTCCATCAACTGTTCCGCCCAAGTACACCTTGTAACCATTATCTTGTGGTGGATTATGGCTTGCAGTCACCATGATTCCTACATCGCATTTCAAATCATTGGTTGCAAAAGCTAAAACAGGGGTCGGAAGTGGACGGGGTAATACATAAACCTTCATCCCCGCACCGCTCATTATTTCGGCGGTCTCAAAGGTGAAATCTTCAGATCCATAACGGGCATCACGGCCAATAACAACAGAGGTTAAGTTGCGCTCTTTCATGTAAGCAACAATTCCTGCTGCCGCACGACCAACAACTGCGCGATTCATGCCAGATGGCCCAGGTCTAATTGGTCCGCGCAAACCCGCAGTTCCAAATTGTAGAAAACCATTAAATGAAGCACGCAATTCGGTTTCATTGCCAGCATCAACCCATTGCTGTAATTGCGCAGCGGTTACTGGATCTGGATCATCTGCAATCCAGGCATGTACTTCCTGCTCTAATGAGTGATCCATGTGCTTAGAGTAACTTCGGAATAACCCCTTTGAGAAGTGCGCCCATGCGGTCTGCTGCTGCCTTACCCGCTGCGATTACCTCTTCATGGTTAAGTTTTTCACCAGTCACTCCAGCTGCAGCATTTGTGACTAAAGAGATACCTAGAACTTCGGCACCCAATGCATGAGCTGCAATTGCTTCTGGAACTGTAGACATTCCAACAAGGTCTGCACCCATGGTTCGCATCATCAAAATTTCTGCAGGAGTTTCATAGGTTGGTCCGCGCCAGTGCACGTAAACACCTTCTTGTAATGATGAATCCTCTTTTTTGACAATCTCACGAATTCGCTTGCTATACAGATCCGTTAGATCAACAAAAGTCGCACCAGATAGTGGCGAAACAGCGGTTAATGAGATGTGATCGCGAATCAAGACTGGTTGACCAACTTTGTACGAAGTATTAATTCCACCGCACGCATTAGTCAGAATGATTACCTTGCAGCCAGCTTTAACTGCGGTGCGAACACTATGAACCACAGGTTCAATTCCCTTACCTTCGTACAAATGTGTTCGGCCTAAGAAAACTAATGCACGTAATTTCTTTCCATCACTTTCAATTTCATAAGAACGAACTTTGCCTGAGTGACCTTCTACTGCTGGAGCGAAAAATCCAGTGAACTCTTCTGCATTGCATTCAAATGCTGGTGTTCCGAGTGCATCAACGGCGCTGACCCAACCTGATCCCATAACTAGAGCAACATCGTGATGAGCTATGCCGGTCTTTGCAGCTATTTCCTTTGCTGCTTGCTCAGCTGCAGCCAATGGGTCTTTATAGAGAAGTTCGGTCTGTGTCATGCGGCAATAATGTCACAAAGGCGGGGGATGCGGTTATTTACCTCATTCGCTTTGCTTCGGGCCAGGTATACCCAAGGTTTGCAAAAGCCTTACGAACAAATGGCATAGATATTCCGACAACATTTGTGTAGTCGCCTTCGATCGAAGGGATAAAGGCAGAGCTAAAACCATCCAGAGTAAATCCTCCTGCAACATGTAGTGGTTCTTCGGTGGCCACGTAATCTGCAATTTCTTCATCGCTCATGTGATCAAAGCTGACTCGAGTGGTGACTCGGTCTGAAATCTCAATGTCTTTAGCGGTATCAATAATGCAATGTCCTGTATGTAATAACCCTGAATTTCCACGAACTCGCTTTGCGCGCTCAGTTGCAATCTCAGGGGTTCCTGGTTTGCCCAGCGATTGACCGTCAAACTCAAAAGTTGAATCGCAACCGATGATGATTGCTGGGAAATCAATCTGTTCACGAACTGTGTGTGCTTTAGTGATAGCAAGAGCGATCACCATGTCAGCAGGAGAAAGTGAGTTAAAGAACTCAGTCTCTTCATCTACGTGGCTGACAATTATTGTGGGAAACAACCCGGCAGACTCTAAAAGGCGACGACGGCTAGTTGATTGAGAAGCTAAAACAATTGTTGTCATAGTGATCAAACCTTCTGACTCTGTAAGTAATTGACCTTCAGTACTGCGCTAACAGTATCGTTACATCTACGATAAGCCCGTGAGTAAAACCTTTCCAACGGTAGGCATAATCGCCGATGGGCTAATGATTGGGATGTTTAAGTCTCCAGCCAACTCCTTGGGTATAGAGCTACTTTCTTTTGACGCTAAGGATGTAGGCCATAGCAATATTCAGGAATGTGATGTTGTCACCATCGCTGATCAATCCAACTCTTTGATAATCGCCAAAAAGTTAGAGGCAGAGGGCATCACAGTACGTCCTTCATTTTCTGCGATTTCGGCGGCAAGCGACAAATTTAATTCAGTGGTTGATCAAGTTGTCCAGATTTGTGTAATGGTTGCGCGCTCACCACATGGTCAGGCAACAACATGGGCACCCACCCAAGTTTTTAGAAGCAAAAGCAAGTGGACCTTGAGTATTTCTCCAGCGCCTCAACTATCTAATGCGTTGCAGGAAAAGGCTCAGAAACTAGCAATGGATCTTTCGGCGCAATTAGGTGCCGTCGGTGTGATTGCAGTCGAAATGTCGGTGAAGGACGACAATGTATCTGTTGTAAATGTGAATCTGCAGCCAGATAGTTCGGGTAATTGGACTATGGATGGATCTGTTACGAATCAATACGAGCAACATTTGCGGGCAATTCTGGATTTACCTTTAGGAGATCCTTCAATGACAGCTACACATGTTGTGACTGGAAATTTCTACTGTGGCGATAAACCCAATATGTACCGCCCTTATTTACATCTGATGGCGCGCACACCTGCACTTAAGTTTCATCAATACAAGAATTCTGGTGAAGCGGGTGAGCTAATGGGGCACATCACTCTTGCCGGCGAAGAGCTACCTAAAATTGTGGAAGAGATTGAACATGCCTTGCAGTACTTGCAAGGTGAGATTGACGAATAAAGAGCTATCGAGCTCGGTATTCAATTGCTGGACAACGATCCATAACCGTTAACAATCCTGCTGCTTGTGCGCGAGCTATAGCTTCTTCATCAATCACATCAAGTTG
>JBIIQY010000015.1:0-14595 GCA_044341805.1 Candidatus Planktophila sp. | reverse complement strand
TATATGTGATGTTCTTAAAGGGCCAAATTACGCCAACTACTCGACCACTAACTTTGGATTCAGGAACAAAGCCCTTATTAATATCGTCTTGGTGATAGCGCGAATCAGCACTTGCTCCGCGGTGATCACCCATTACCCATAACTTGCCCTTGGGGACGGTGACATCAAAGTTCATCTCTGATGGTTTGTTGCCAGCGAAAATGTAAGGCTCTGTTACTTCAACTCCGTTAATGGTTAATTTGCCATCTTTCGTGCAACACACGACGCGGTCTCCGCCAACACCAACCACGCGCTTAACTAAGTACTGCTTTGCAGGGTTTGGCAGAACTCCGACAGTTACAAGTGCGCTCTTCGCCTTAGCAACGAATTGGTTTGTTGTGTTGTCGTATGGTTCTGGAAGCCAATTATTAGGATCGCGGAAAACAACGACATCGCCACGCTTAATATTGTCGGAAATAAATGGGACTTTGTTAACCGCAACACGATCCTTGATCTGAAGTGTGTTTTCCATAGAACCTGATGGAATATAGAAAAACTGCACTAAAAAACTCTTTATAAACAGGGAGACAACAAGTGCAATTACTACAAGGATTGGGAGCTCCTTAAGGAGCGATCCCTTATTGCGCATTGAAAAGATTATTCAGCTTTTGGAGCTTCTTCAGTTGCTTCTTCAGCAACTGGTGCTTCAACTACTGCCTCTGCTTCAACCACTACATCTGTTGTCGCTTCTACAGCAGGTGCTTCCACAACTGTTTCTTCGACAACAGCCGCTGCCACAACAGGTGCTACTACCGCAACTGGTTCTGGAGTTGAAAGAATTCCATCGCCGTAACCTTCGACGCCATCGCGCTTTTCGCGAATCTTTGCAGCCTTACCGCGTAGGTCACGTAGGTAGTACAGCTTGGCGCGACGAATTTCGCCCTTCTTCACTAACTCAATCTTTTCGATCACTGGTGTGTGAACAGGGAAGGTACGCTCAACACCAACGCCGTATGAAACCTTACGGATTGTGAAAGTCTCGCGAACTCCATCACCTTGGCGACGGATTACGATTCCTTGGAAAACCTGAAGACGGCTCTTGTTACCTTCGATAACGCGAACATGGATCTTGAGCTCATCACCAGCACGAAACTGTGGGATGTCTTTGCGCAGGGATACTGCATCTACGGCGTCAAGAATGTTCATATTCGGATCCTTTTGTCATTTCTATTAAGCACACGCTTTGGCGGTGCAGACTGCGTATTGTGCCATAGCCACGCTCAGAACCGTAAATCGGCCCTTGCTCACTCGGGGCGAGGGTTAATCGGGGATGTGCCCCTTGAGCGTCTCGTACAGGTGCGGACCCGCGGCCAGGGTCAAATTGAGCCCATGCCATGGATAGGTGGTCACAACCGCCCCGGCTTCTCGGGCGATCAGCTCAGCTGCGGCTAAATCCCATTCATGCAAACCAGTTTCGAAGTAGCCATCCACCAGTCCCGTTGCCACATGGCAAATATCTGCCGCGGCAGATCCAATTCTTCGTAGATCGCGAATTTGAGGAATGAGCACATTCACAATCTTTAATTGTTCAATGCGATCGTTTACATCATATGCAAAGCCAGTTGAAAACAAGGCCCGATTTAGTTCAACGGGATCGTTGCACGCAATCTTTACATCATTGAGAAATGCTCCCCCGCCTTTGCTTGCATGCCAGGTTGAATCAACTGTTGGACTATGAACAACGCCAACCAGTGTTCCGTTGTCATCCTTTGCGGCGATACTTACAGCCCACCCTGGTAAACCATAAAAGTAATTAACGGTGCCATCTACTGGATCAATAACCCAAGTGATTCCACTCTTGCTTGCACGCGATGTTCCTTCTTCGCCGATTATGCCGTCATCAGGTCGTGCAGCCAAAATGCTTTCGACAATGAGTTTTTCGCTAGCAGTATCCATCTGCGTAGCAATATCGATAGCAGTTGATTTAACCGTTAAGTCCCAAGAAGCCGGACGATTAACCAAAAGATCACCTGCACTTTTTGCAACAGTCAGTGCGAGGTGTAGAAGTTCACCTTTTTCATTTGCACTAGTCACTTAATATGTAGCTCTTCCGCCTGAGAGATCAAAAGTGAATCCCGTCGTGAAACTGCAGGCTGGAGATATGATCCAGGCCGCTAAATCCGCCACTTCCTGGCCTTTGCCTAGTCGCTCCATTGGAATCTTGGACTTAAGAGCTGTCATTTGCTGTTCTGAAAAACTCGCGCTCATCGGAGATTCAATAAGTGCAGGAGCCATTGCGTTTATTGTAACTCCGGTAGTTGCGTACTCTTTTCCTACACTTTTTACCATTCCGATCAATCCCGCTTTAGTGGCCGAATAAGCGACAAGATATGGATTGCCTTCTTTGCCTGAAATACTTGCTATATGAAGTATGCGCCCATATCCCCGCTGTGCCATGCCCGCAATTACCGCCTTAGTGAGAATTACTGCCCCGCGTAAGTTGACGGCATAGACATAATCAAAATCCTGAATATCTAAAAACTCAATAGGGTCACCGTTCTTACCAAGAATGCCAACACAGTTAACTACCGCAGAAATAGCACCTACTTCGGTTTCAACCTTGCTGACTAGATCCACAATAGATTTTTCATCCAAAAAATCTACTTCATAGACTGACATCGAATGCTTGTGTGAGATCTCTTGCAGAGCGGGCAAATTTCTATCGGATGCAACAACTTTTGCACCGCGTGAACACAAATCAATTGCTATTTGCTTTCCAATTCCGCTAGCAGCCCCTGTCACCAAAATGACTTGGCCTTCTAATGAAGTGCTTTCAATCATCTAACTTCTCCTTAAGAAAATCTCGAACGATTACACCTGGAACTAAAGCAAAATCTGCCTCCCAATAGAAAGACTTAACACTTTTTACAACAGGCAGTAAGTGAAATGGAGCTTCGGTATTTGGGTAGAGATTTACGGTGCAGTTTCCGCTCCATATTCCTTTTATTTGCACATCAGACAAGGTGCGTGCCGTAACCTGATTGATTCCTTGACTTCCATCAATATTTCTAATGACTTTGTGGTTGATGTTCTGAGCAAAAGGAAAGTAACTCTTGAGTTCATCTATTGTAGATACCTCTGATTTATAGGTAGCCGTCACGTGAGATACCAGATCGGAATTCCTGTACACCTTGGCCTCAATCTGCCCGTTATCCACTACAAGTTTTGTGCTGCCCAATTTCTTCGGCTGTCCATGAATTTCTCTGCCTTGTGCCAAGCCCACATCTGAGCTAATGAGCAAGTTAGTACTAAAACCACCAATGAATTCGTGACCTTCTAGATCTGTGACTGAAACTCCGACCATAACGTTTGTTTCTTCAACGACTCCCATGCCTTGCACTTCAGGCATAAAATAATTATGAATCATCACGTAATTGTTCAGAGACTTGAGCGGAGCATCCAAATGTCTAGCAATAGCCTCGGCTGAGGTTTCATACACAGAAGTAAGAATCTGCACGTTTCTATATTGAATGGGAAATTCTGGATAAAGCGGGGCTAACTTAGGCGTTGACCAGATGTCTAACTTCCCTAGACTCATTAGTTAATCCTCAAAACCTTGCCAGGATTCAATATGTTCTGTGGGTCTAGAACATTCTTTATCTTGATCATGGTGTCCACACCCGGTTGTCCAGCCTCTTCCACCAGGGCATCGATCTTTCCTAAACCAATACCGTGCTCCCCTGTGCAAGTTCCGTTCATCGCGATAATGGACGAAGTCATTTTATGCGTCAATGATCTAATCTCTTGCAGTTCATCAGGGATATTGGGATCAGAAATTATTGTGCAGTGAAAATTTCCATCGGCGACATGTCCAAAAATACAAAACTTGAACTTGCTCTGAGAAAGGATTTGATCGCAAGTTTCCACAGCTTCGGCTAATCTCGAAAGTGGTACTGCCATATCCGTGCTGACAACTCTTTTTCCAGGATTATTGTGAAGATTAGACCAATACAAATCATGTCGAGCTTGCCACAACTTTCTCCGTGCACTTTCGTCTGAAGTCCATTCGAAATCACTTCCGTTGAACTCACTGACTATCTCTTTAACCATCTGAGCATCGTTGTCAACACTGACTTGGCTTCCATGAAATTCAAAAAATAAGGTCGGCTTCAGCGGAAGACTCAATTTACTGTGTTGATTAACAGACTCAACGCTAGCGATATCAAGAAATTCGCAACGGGCAATATTTGTACCCATTTGTACTATTGCCGCGGCCGCCTTAACACCATCTTCGAGAGTCTCAAATCGCACGACAGCAGCGGACATCTTTTCTGGAATACCGAAAACTCGAAGTGTTAACTCGGTAATAATCCCCAAAGTTCCTTCTGAGCCAACAATTAATCGTGTTAAGTCATATCCAGCAGATAACTTTCTTGTTGGTCTGCCGGTTTGAATAACTGTTCCGTCAGCTAAAACAACTGTCATCGCTAAAACGTTTTCTCGCATAGATCCGTACTTAACCGTGGTCGTACCTGAAGCACCTGTCGATGCCATGCCGCCCAAAGTTGCATCAGCACCAGGATCAACGGAAAAGAACAATCCAAAATTTGCCAGCTTTTCATTAAGGGCGACTCGATGGACGCCGCCCTCGACCCGAACAAGCAAATCTTCTGGAGCCACATCGAGGATCGTATTCATCATTGAAAGATCCAAACTAATGCCCCCAAATATCGGAAGCACATGCCCCTCTAGTGAAGTTCCTGCACCGAAGGGCACAACGGGGATGTTCTGCTCAAAACAAATCTTCATGACTTGAGAAACCTCATCGGTGCTCTTTGCATAAATCACAGCAGAAGGCATTGCTGGCGGGAATGCAGACTCATCTCTTCCATGTTCATCTAAAACCGACTCTGTTGTGACAAATCGATTTTGGAAAATAGATTTAAAGTGTTGAATTTGGTCAGAGTTGAGTTCGACTCTTTGCTTGGCCACCATGATTAAACTATACATAATTGTTTACAATCAAAGATAGTCTTTGGCAGTGTTCACTGACTATAAGACCCTCTTTGGCTTACCCGGGGGCCTTGCTTTTTCTATCCCTGGATTAATTGCGCGTATGCCAATATCTATGGATTCACTCGCCCTAATTTTCATAGTTGTTGCAGCAAGTGATTCCTATGCAATTGCTGGCGCACTCAGTGCTACAGCTTCAGTTGTCATGGCTTTTGCCACACCTCATTGGTCGCGTGTTGCTGATCGAATTGGCCAAAGCGCAATGTTGGTCCGTGTGGTTCCCATCAAAGTTGCCGGGCTTTGTCTTTTCACTTACTTAGTTTTAAATCAAGCACCAACGTGGACTTGGTTTGCCAGCATCATCATCGCCGAATCAATGTCGGTAAACACGGGTGGCTTAGTTCGCCGCCGTTGGCTGCATGTTCTTAGTCCAGATAAATCATCTACCGCCGAAGATGAGCAAGATCGTCACTTAGTAAATACTGCTTACTCTTTCGAGGCGCTGATGGATGAAATCGTGTTTATTCTGGGTCCGATCATTGTCACTGCTTGTGCAACCGCAATTGCACCTGCTGCCGGAATGATTGCCGGAATCATCTTTGTGACAATTGGTGTTCCATTGTTTGTTAGACAGAAATCAACCGAACCTCCTTCTACCCCTAAGCGCATAGTTGATCCCCATCCTGCCGTGATCCGTAACAAAAGAGTTCAGGCGGTGGTTCTTGCTACTACTTTGCTAGGTGGCTTTTTTGGTTCAATCGCAATTGTCACCGTCGCCTTTACCGAGCAACGCGGCCAGGAAAGCAAATCTGGTTTGTTGCTGGCCATCTGGGCATTCGGTAGTGGAATCGCAGCGATTATCAACGGCACAATAAAGTGGAAGTTATCCAGTGCTTCAAGATTCTTGATCTTCTTATTCGCACTTACTGCGCTGTCAGTGCCTATGTTGTTCACACATACTTTGGGTTGGCTTGCTGTTGCATTGTTCTTTAATGGCTTTGCAGTTGCACCTTTAGTAATTAATGCTTACGGAGTTGCAGAAGGTGCGGTGCCGCCAGAACAAATCACTGAGACTTTAACGTGGGTCGTTGCAGGAATGCCTTTGGGTGGAGCTTTTGCAAGTGCTTTTGCTGGCCTAGTGATCGACCAGTTTGGTGCCGATATCGCATATTGGGTTCCTTTGGGATTCATGATTGCGGCATGTGCAGCCACACTTCCGTATTTCCAGACTTATAAGGCCCTCATCGGCTACCCTCGTGCTCGTGACTGAGCTACGACTAGGCGGAAAGACCGAGGACGGTCTTTACCTGTCTTTGCATGACAATGATGGCAATGAATTCACAGTTCGAGTTTCTGACACATTGCGTGCAACTGTAAATCAGCAAAGACTGATGGCTGTCCCATCTAGTGATGAGCCAAGTATTTCAATCAAAGAGATTCAGCGTCTATTGCGTGCAGGACAAACTGCAGAACAAATCGCTCGTGAAAACAGCACAACTATTGAGAAGGTAGAACGTTTTGCCGGACCAATTCTTTCTGAACGCATTTACATTATTGATCAAGCCCAACAAATTGTTATCCGCAAAGAAGGTGGACGCGATGCCGTTACTTTGCTCGGAACTGTTATCTCTCGTTTAGCTCCCCGCAACATTGATTCATCCGAATTGTCATGGGACACCTGGCGTTTAGAAGATGGCACGTGGACTTTAGAACTTCATTATCCAAACAGTTCAGGTACAGGTATTGCTCAGTGGAGTTTTGATTCAGTTCTACGCACGGTTACATCCATGGATGAAAATGCGCGCTGGATGATGGGTGATGATCCTGCCCCACGACAACTGCCGACGGCAGCGCTTATCCCCACCGAGAGTTCTCACCCCTCAGAGCGTCGCATCATTGATGTATACAGCGAGTTCCGCAAAGAAACTCTTGAAGATGAAATTGAAGAAGAGATTGAGCCTATTCGTGAGGTTCCCCGGCTAGCAGTTATTCGCGAAGAGCCAGATGATGAAGCCACACGTGATGGAATCACTGCACGTGCCAAGGTTCCAAGCTGGGATGAAATCATGTTTGGCATCAAGCCAGAGGGCAATAAGTAAAAGTTTTAAGCAATTAGCTCAGAGTTGTTGTAAGTAAACCAACCTGAGATTCAATGTCGCTATCTGCGCCATGATGTCCAACCATGGCACCTTCTTTATCAACACGTTCTGCCTCAACAAGAATCAGACCGCCGCGAGCTATGGCAATGACTTCACCCATACGATCAATGGAATCAGCACTTAAAGCCGCGCCAAATAAATCACTTGAAATCGCTTCTTCGCGGGTAAGAACCAAGGCTTTATCCTGCAAATACTGTTGCCAAATACCGGCTGCATCTACACGTGCCTGAACTGAATCTTCGGTCAAATAAATGTGTCGCGCGCGCGGTTCTCCCGCAACAACACTGACACCGGTTAACAACGGATTGTCTTGCCCAAGAATAATCATTTCTTCAACATTAATCATTCCGTGATCTGAAGTTACCCAGATCCGAGTTCCTTTGGGAACTTCCTTCATCAATTGCGAAACCATTTGATCAATTGCAGAAAGTGCCGCAATCCATTTATCACTACCAACTCCATCTGAATGTCCCGCGGAATCTAAATCATTGACATATAGGTAAACAAATGAAGGAGTTTTCTGTAAAGCAAGTTTGGTTTCACTGACTAAATCTGCAACAACATTTGCGCCTTTGTATTGAGCGCCACGAAAGACAGCTCGAGTGAAACCTGTATCTTCATAACGTTTCGCAGCAACATGGGTAACACTGATTCCGGCATGTGAAGCTCTCTGAAAAAGAGTTTCGACTGGTTGCCAATTTTCAGGATCTACACGTTCATCCCATTTCAGCGCATTGAGCAATCGCCCACCACTTCTGGGAACTTGAACTGTGTAACCCAACATTCCGTGAACACCAGGAAGTTCTCCTGTTGTTAAAGTTGCAAGTGAAGTCGCAGTTGTCGAAGGAAAAGCGGTTTGAACTTTGCCGAAGTTAATCATTCGGCTCATGGTTGGCATAACATCTGCGTACTTTGACAAAGTATCAAAGCCGAACCCATCAATAAGAAATAAAAGTTCGCGCCCCATAGGCGATTGACCCATGGCCAAGTGATCGACGGCAGTGTCCAACCCGAGGGAAGAAAAGATGGAAGGAGTTATCTGGGACAAATGCACGTGCTTATCTTCCCACGAGAGTGCACTAGAGTTTGGCTATGGAAAAAGCGATCAAGCTATCGGCTGAAGTTTCTGCTGCCATCAAGGCCGGAAAGCCGATCGTTGCTCTGGAATCAACGATTATTAGCCACGGTTTGCCCCGTCCTTCAAATCTAGAAGTGGCATTGGAATGTGAGCGAATCGTTCGTGATGCAGGCGCAGTCCCAGCCACTATTGCATTACTTGATGGAAAGATTTTGGTTGGATTAGAACGATCTGAGCTAGAAGCGATCGCTAATCGAGACGATATCTCGAAAGCTTCGATCCGTGACTTGGCACTAATCGTTGCTCAAGGCAAGAGCGCTGCAACTACAGTTGCTGCAACCGCGCACATCGCAGCAATGGCTGGAATTCATGTCTTTGCAACAGGTGGTCTTGGCGGCGTGCACAGAGGAGCAAATGAGTCCTTTGATGAATCTGCTGACCTAACTGCTTTAGCAAACGTTGATATGACCATGATTTGTGCCGGAGTGAAATCAATTTTGGATGTTCCTGCAACTTTAGAAAGACTGGAAACTTTGGCAATCAGCCTGGTTGGATACAAGACAACCGCCTTCCCTGGTTTTTACTTGACTGATTCTGGTTACACACTTGAGCACCGAGTCGATTCTCCGGCTGAGATTGCCGCAATCATCAAGGCCCGCAAAGAGGTCGGAACTCTTAGTAAAGCCCTAGTTGTTGCAAACCCAGTTGTGAAAGAGATGGACAAGGCTCGTCATGATGAGATCTTGAAATCTGGTCTTGAAAAAGCTGCACAGCAAGGTGTGGTTGGCAAAAATGTGACCCCGTTCCTGTTGGAACATTTCCACACCACATCTAAAGGTGAGTCATTGGCGATCAACACTGAAATTATTAAAGCCAACTGCCTTTTAGGCGCGCAGATTGCAGTGGCACTTCAATGAAAAAGATTTTATGTATTGGCGATTTAGCACTTGATGTGATTTCACAGCTCAAAGAGCCCATCAATTACGGCAATGACACCGCCAGTAAAATCTCAAGTCATCCAGGTGGTCAGGCTGCAAATGTTGCTACGTGGATTACCCGCACAAATTCCAAGGCTCATTTGGTAGCGCGAACAGGTAATGATCCCGTTGGTTTTGCCCTTATTTCAGATCTAGATAAATACGGCGTTGAGCACCTCAATTTGATGCACAGTGGACGTCCAACTGGTGTTGTTGTAATTCTGGTTGATGCCAATGGTGAGCGAACAATGTTTCCCGATAATGGCGCAAACGCCGACCTTGAAGCATCTGATCTTCCTTCGCTAGATGATGTCGATGGTGTGTATTTATCTGGATACGCGCTCTTGGATTTCCGCAGCCGTGAAGCGGTGCTTGCGATGATTAAGAAAATTAAGGCAAGTGGAAAGCCAATATATTTTGATCCAACTACAACTGGTGCCATGAAGATTGTTAGTCGGGATGAAGTTCTCTCCTGGGTTGCATTGATGGATGGAATTTTGCTCAATAGCGAAGAAGCTTTATATCTTGGGGATTCAACCGATGTCGAAGCCGCCGAAGAAAATCTTGCAAAGATCACACCTCTAGTTGTCATTAAATTGGGTTCAAAGGGTGCGATGGCAATTCATGGATCCGAAAAAGCCAAGGTTCCTGCGGTGACAACCAATGTTGTTGACACCACAGGTGCTGGAGACTCTTTTGCTGCCGGATTTATTCCGAAGTGGCTAGAAACAAGTGATCTGACTCAAGCGCTTTCTGCTGGTGCAGCATTAGCAGCAAAGTGTGTTTCATCAGTTGGGGCGCGCCCTCCCCTAAATTAAGCCTGACCCTTGGCAGAATGCCCCAATGGCAACTGCGAAGACTCCCGCGAAATCTGCGGCTAAAGGTAAGAAACCAGCTGGACCAAAACCCGGTGAATATCCAGGAAAGATCGTTGACATCGATGTTTCCAAAGAGGTTTCAGAATCTTTCCTCGAGTACGCATACTCGGTTATTTACTCACGTGCACTTCCTGATGCACGTGATGGTTTAAAGCCAGTTCACCGCCGCATTCTTCATCAGATGGCAGACATGGGTCTTCGCCCAGAACGTGGACATGTAAAGAGCGCACGTGTTGTTGGTGAAGTAATGGGTAAGTTGCACCCACATGGTGACGGTGCAATTTATGATGCATTAGTTCGTATGGCACAGAGTTTTTCAATGGGATTGCCCTTAATCGATGGCCACGGAAACTTCGGTTCATTAGATGCAGGTCCTGCAGCAATGCGTTACACCGAGGCTCGTTTAGCTCCCGCTGCAATGTCTATGGTTGCCGAAGCTGATGAAGACACAGTTGATTTTGGTCCAAACTATGACGGTCAATTATCAGAACCAATTGTTTTGCCAGCGGCTTACCCAAACCTGCTTGTTAACGGTGGTTCTGGAATTGCTGTGGGTATGGCGACCAATATGGCTCCACATAACTTAAGCGAAGTAATCGCGGCTACAAAGTTTCTGATTGAAAATCCAACAGCAACTGTTAAGCAGCTGATGAAGTTTGTTCCGGGACCAGATTTTCCGACTGGCGGTGAAATCGTCGGTCTTGATGGAGTCCGTGAGGCCTATGCAACTGGCAAAGGTTCATTTAAGGTTCGCGCAACTGTTGAGATTGAAAAAGTTACATCTCGTAAAATGGGCATCGTCATCAAAGAGCTTCCATACACAATCGGGCCTGAAAAGGTTGTGGAACGTATTGCAGCCCTAGTAAAGGCTAAGAAGATTCAAGGAATTAGCGACATCATTGATCTTTCTGATGGCCAGACCGGCACAAACGTCGTTATCGAAATCAAGAACGGCTTTGAGCCTGAAGAAGTTCTAGAGAAACTGTATGCGCTGACACCTATGGAAGATACCTTTGCTATCAACGCTGTTGCTTTGGTTAAGGGACGCCCACAAACTCTTGGTCTGAAAGAACTGCTGCGCGTATTCATCGATCACCGCATCGAAGTTGTACGTCGTCGCTCAGAGTTCCGCAAGGCAAAAGCCGAGGGCAGATTGGGACTAGTTGATGGTTTGCTTAAGGCAATCATTGATATCGACAAGGTCATCAAGATTATTCGCGGTAGTGATGATGCAGCGGCTGCAAAAGATAAGTTGATCAAGGACTTTAAGTTAAATGATGAGCAGGCAACATATATCTTGGATATGCCACTTCGTCGTTTGACCAAGATGAGCAAGATCGAACTTGAAACAGAGCAAAAGGAACTTAAGACCACAATCGCTGCGCTGACTAAGTTGCTAAAGAGTGAAGATGCAATCAAAGCTCAAGTTTCTGATGAATTAACTGCGGTTGGAAAGTCATATGCAGCACCTCGACGTACTCGAATTGGTGCTGCTTAAACCCAGCCGATAGACTTTGGTGTGATTTCAACCCAAGCGCTCGAATTACGAGCAGGTGCACGCCTTCTTGTTAAAGGCGTAACTGTTCGTATCAATAGCGGTGACCGCATTGGTTTTGTTGGTCGAAATGGTGCTGGTAAATCAACTCTTGCAAAAGTTCTAGCTGGTGAAACTATGCCGGCAGGTGGCGCGGTAAATCGCACCGGAAAGATTGGTTACCTTCCGCAGGACCCACGTACTGGCGATGAGCCAGGAACCGTAATTGATCGCATTCTTTCGGCGCGTGATCTAGATCAGATTGCAGCTCGCATGCGTTCAGTTGAAGAAGAAATGGCAACAGCGCAAGGTGAAGCTTTGGAAAAAGCGATGGATCGCTACACCCGCGTTGAAGCTGAATTCTCTGCTGCCGGCGGTTATGCAGCAACTGCTGAGGCAGAAGCGATTGCAACTTCTCTTGGCGTATCTGAAGCGGTCTTTGCCAATGAACTAGCAACACTTTCTGGTGGCCAACGTCGCCGAATCGAACTTGCGCGCATTCTTTTTAGTGGCGCTGAAACCCTTTTGCTGGATGAGCCAACTAACCACTTGGATGCGGATTCCATTATGTGGCTGCGCGAATTCTTATCTAAGTATTCCGGTGGCTTGGTCATCATTTCTCACGATGTGAACTTGATTGAAACCGTTGTTAACAAAGTGTTCTACTTAGATGCCAACCGTAACTGCATCGATGTCTACAACCTTGGTTGGAAGGCATACCTATTGCAGCGTGAACAGGATGAACATCGCCGCAAGAAGGAGCGCGCAAATGCTGAAAAGCGCGCCGAGATTTTGCAGAAGCAGGGCGAAAAGATGCGTGCCAAGGCATCAAAGGCAACCGCGGCCCAAGGCATGTTACGCCGTGCTGAAAAACTTAGAAGTGGGTTGGATGATGTTCGAGTTGCCGACAAGGTTGCGAAACTTCGCTTTCCTACCCCTGCCCCATGTGGCAAGACTCCGCTTTCTGGTGAAGAGCTTTCAAAGAATTATGGTTCCCTTGAAATCTTTACCGATGTTTCATGTGTGATCGATAAGGGTTCACGTGTTGTAATTCTCGGACTCAACGGTGCCGGCAAAACAACGCTGCTACGTATTTTGGCAGGCGAACTTGAATCAGATACTGGAAAAGTTGAACATGGTCACGGTCTAAAGATCGGCTATTACGCCCAGGAACACGAATCACTTGATTTCGAACGCACCATCTTAGAAAACATGATGTCTGCTACTCCAGATATTCGCGAACCCGAAGCTCGCAATACTTTAGGTTCATTCTTATTCGTCGGCGATGATGTTCATAAACCGGTAAAGGTTTTGTCGGGTGGCGAGCGAACTCGTTTAGCTTTAGCAGTACTGGTTGTATCGGCGGCAAATGTTTTGCTTCTTGATGAGCCAACTAACAACTTAGATCCAGCATCTCGCGCCGAAATTCTTGGCGCTTTGGCTGAATATCAAGGTTCAGTAATCATGGTTTCTCACGATGAAGGCGCAGTACAAGCGCTAAAGCCAGAACGTGTGATCTTGTTGCCGGATGGCGATGAGGATTTGTGGAAAGAGGAGTACTTCGACCTAGTTGCTATTGACTAAGGCTTGCTAATTTTTACTGTGTCTCCATTTTGATCACGGGAGACAACTTCAATTCTTAACCCCTCAACTGTAATTACGTCACCCACACGTAGTGCTGCATCAACAAATTGCGAGTCAGTTGAACCAGGGCGACGTTGAACTTTCCATCCACCCTTGATAGTTGGAATAGTCATGTCGACTGTGTAAACAAGTGATCCCTCTTGAGATGGGGTTAAAACATCTAAACCTTCATTTCGTCGTGACTCGATCACTAAAATCTTTGAGCTAGAAAGTCTTACGACAACCGCCTTAGTTAGATCATTAACTCTTGCAATTGGATTGATCAACTGGGTGACGCCCGTTGAATTCAAATCAGCAGCATTAATACAATTAACTTGAGAGTCAGTTAACCATCCCATTAAATAGCGATTCCATGAGTTCAACTCAATTGCACCTAGAGACCAATTGTTTGACATTAAATCCCACGTTCCATAAACCGCATCACCTGGGCTCACATACAAATCATGTAATCCAAATAGATGTCCGGTCTCATGTGCAATCCATTTCCAAGCGCTACCTGTTGCCAGGTTTTCCCACGCATCAGCACCTGACAAAGTTATGTTTGTAACTGGGCCGTCATTAGTTGCTATTCCAGCTGAATTGAGCGGGCCGGCCGGTCCGTAGGCGATGGAACTGCGCGGAATTTCGCGAGGACTTAATACGTAGACAACATCAAACTGTGAGAAATCAACAAGCGGATCCGCAGTTTCTAGAGCCAACTTCCAATATGAATACGGGTCTCCTTGACTCCAATTACCCAACTTATGAAAAGTCGAACTAACTGGCATGCGGACCCAATCTTTGAGAATTTGGTAATCGAACTTAACTTTGTTTCCAGACATTTTGTAATAGAAATCATTCATGCCATCGGTCATTGGCGTGAACTCCTCGGCCGGTGGCCTTTTGCCTGCAACATCTGCGAAATCAACAGGAATGATTAGCGCTTTGATTATTCCGAAACTTGGAAGTCGCCCTGGAGCTTTTGGAAAACCTACCTGCATTTCAGGGTTCTTTGTTTGATCAAGTAGCTGACACTGGGTGGTTGGCACAAACCTGTTTGCCGCAGTGTTTTGAACTAAATCAACCGTCACTGTGAAGAATCCAGCGGCATTAGTGGACATTCCTGGGATAGAAAGGTTTCCAGATGTACTTACAGCAGCTGAGTAACGCTTTCGAAGGTACTGAGTTGTGTTGGGCTCGACTACATCGAATAGATAAGAGCCTGCAATTAAGTTTGCGTAGAAACTACCGTCAGAATTAGCTGGGTAAAACTTCCAATCTGTACCAGACAGTTGAATCCAAACTCCTGGTGAACCAGCTTTTGCTTTGTTATCACTTGGGTTGTAAATCCATA
>JBIIQY010000060.1:0-4221 GCA_044341805.1 Candidatus Planktophila sp. | reverse complement strand
TTTAATCAAAAAGCATTGTAAAACAATGATTTTTCGCTATTGAAAGCATGACTAAGTAAGCCACTATTGGCATTGACTTATGGCACGCTGTTGAGTTCTCAAGGTACGGATGCGCACTGCTTTTCAGGATTTCTCCTGATTTTCAGGGCAGATCGCCAAACTTAGTGCATGCACGCAGGCGCGGTCAAACCGCACCTTCGAGAGTTACTAGATCTGGCTGACGCTCAATTTCTTGGGCATCTGTGCCTACTGTCCGGCCTAAATCGTCCGTTCCCAGCAAGGAGCGTAACTATACATAGCAGGCTCAGACCGGTCAAATCGGGTAGGGGGCATGTCGGCCGAGCCATCTAAATCCACCAAGGTGCGAATTATCCACGCCCGCTAGCGTTTTGAAGCTGTTTCGAGGATTTCAGGCTAATTCGACGGCAGCCAGATCTCGCTTACCTTTTCGCAAAACCGCATATTTTCCGCATAAAAAGTCGTTTTTCGAGGGCCTGAAATCCTCGCCAGAAATCTTCTCATTATTGAGATATGCGCCACCCTCTTTGACGATGCGTCGAGCAGCTGATTTCGAGTCAACAACGCCAGTTGCTGCTAAGAGATCTACCCATGTTGGAATTTCTTCCTGTGCAGAGATTGTTGTTCGTGGAAGTTCTGCAAGTGCCGATGCAAGAGTCGCTTCATCTAGTTCAGTAAGTTCGCCTTGACCAAATAGTGCACGCGCTGCAGCTTCAACACGTTGTGTTGTTTCTTCTGAATGAACCAATGAGGTTAATTCGCGCGCCAATGCACGGTGAGCTTCACGCAAACCAGGATTTTCACTATGTGATTTCTCGAGTTCCTTGATTTCATCATGGGATTTAAAGGAGAAAACCTTCAAGAAGTTGATGACATCTTTATCATCCGAGTTCAACCAGAATTGGAAGAATGCGTAAGGAGATGTCATCTCGGGATCTAGCCAGACAGAGCCACCGGCGGTTTTGCCAAACTTAGTTCCGTCGGCTTTCATCAAGAGTGGAACGGTTAGTGCGTGACCACTTCCCTGTTCAACACGTCGTATGAGATCCAATCCTGCGACGATGTTTCCCCACTGATCAGATCCACCAACTTGCAATGTGCAGTTATTGCGTCGATACAGTTCGAGAAAATCGTAAGATTGCAAAACTTGGTATGAAAATTCGGTGTAAGAAATTCCGCCACCTTCTAGGCGAGCAGATACTGAGTCTTTGGAAAGCATTTGATTTACGCTGAAGTGTTTTCCGATGTCGCGCAAGAACTCAATTGCGCTCAGTGGCGCTGTCCAATCCAGATTATTGACAACTTGTGCGGGATTCTTTGGTGCATCAAAATCCAAAAATGCTGACACTTGTTTGCGAATGCGACTGACCCAAGCTTCTACTATTTCAGTGCTGTTAAGAGTTCGCTCTTCGTTTTTACCACTTGGATCGCCCACTAGACCGGTTGCGCCTCCAACAAGTGCGATGGGATTATGACCGGCTAATTGAAAGCGGCGCAGAACAAGAAGGACCACAAGGTTTCCGGTGTGCAAAGAAGGAGCAGTTGGATCGAACCCGCAGTACAAAGTGATGGGCTTTTTGAGCGATTCAAGGAGTGCGGCCTCATCAGTTGATTGGGCTAATAAACCACGCCAGCGAAGATCTTCAATCAGGTTCATGAGCTCATCATCTCTGAAAATGCCTTCTGCTTGCTGGCAATTTCCTTTTGGGTTTTAGTGTTCGCGTTCAGTGCATCTTTAATCTGCTGGGCGACCAATTGTGGTGCGGTTCCACCAGCTGTTGTACGTGAGCTAAGGGCTCCGTGAACAGTAAGGACATCACGAACTCCCCCATCGAGATCAGGATGTACAGCAATGAATTCTGAATCCGTTAATTGATGCAGTTGGCGGTCTGAAGATTCACACAATGCAACACATTTACCTGCAGCTTCATGTGCTTGCGCAAATGGGACCTTCTTCTTCGCCAAGTAATCGGCAATTTCCGTGGCTAATGAGAATCCAGTAGGAGCAGCAAGTGCCATTTTTTCGCGATCGAAATTGGTAGTTGCAACCATTCCGGTAACTGCAGGCAGGACAAGAAGCAAGGTGTCGATGCTGTCAAACAACGGTTCTTTATCTTCCTGTAGGTCACGGTTATAGGCGAACGGAAGCCCCTTAAGCATTGATAAAACACTCATCAGATTTCCGACAAGACGTCCCGACTTACCACGTGCAATTTCTGCCATATCTGGATTCTTTTTCTGCGGCATAATCGAAGAGCCTGTCGAGTAAGCATCTGCAACCTTGGCCCATGCAAACTCTTGCGATGACCACAAGGTCCACTCCTCTCCGATTCTGGAGAGATGATTGCCGATCATGGCAAAGATAAACAGCGCCTCTGCAACATAATCACGATCACTGACCGCATCAATGCTGTTAGCAAAGGTTTTCTCGAAACCTAAATTCTTTGCGGTGAAAGCCGGGTCTAAAGGAAGTGATGAGCCAGCAAGTGCACCCGCACCTAATGAGCTGACAGAAGTTCGTGCTAACCAATCATTGATTCGATCTAGATCACGCGCGAAAGCATGTGCGTGCTTGGCTAACTCGTGACCAAAAGAAACTGGCTGTGCATGTTGAATATGTGTAAATCCTGGAGCTGGATCATTGATGTATTCAGTGGCTTTCCCAAGAATCGAACTTTGCAGATTGGTGAGAAGTGTTGCAATCTCGAGCATGTGATCGATCGCGAAAAGGCGAAGATCTGTAGTTACCTGATCATTTCGTGAACGGCCTGCTCGTAGTGCTCCGCCGACTGAACCAAGTTTTTCGGTTAATCCACGTTCGAGCGCACTGTGAACATCCTCGTCACTATCAATCGGCAAGAACGAGCCATTTGAAACCTGTCCGGCCAAATCTTTCAGGGCGGCCTGAATGGCATCTGAATCCTTCGCAGAGATCAGCGCGTTCTTTTTTAGGACGGCCAAATGCGCCATCGAGGAACGAATGTCATAGGGAGCTAAGCGCCAATCAAAGTCGATGCTTCTGGACAGAGCAAAGGCTGAGTCCTCAGGACCCTGGGTAAAACGTCCACCCCATAGCGCCATTATTTTTTCTTCCCATCTCCCTGTGCGTAAGCGAGCAATTCTTTCGCTAAATGTGCTCCACCAGTGGCTTTCTTCGATACCAAAATAATCGTGTCGTCCCCAGCGATCGTTCCGATTACACCAGTTAGCCCAGCATGATCCAAAGAACTGGCAAGAAATTGTGCTGCCCCTGGCGGAGTATGGATAACTGCCAAATTGGCGCTGTGATCAACCGAGAGAATCAACTTCGACGGCATTGGAGTACTGCGAACGATTGCATCGTCGGAACTTTCCCGAATCTGATAAGTGCTTTCGCCATCCTTATTGCGAGCACGTACGGCTCCAATTTCTTCAAGGTCCCGGCTTGCCGTCGCTTGAGTTACTTTGTAACCAGCCTTCTTCAGCAGCACCACTAAATCTGATTGGGAATGAACTAACCCGGCCTGAATTAAGGAAATTGCCTTAGCTCTACGAGCCGATACTGATTGCGCATTACTTACCATCGCTCATCACCTTCTTGAAAACAGTTATGAACTTCTTAATTTGCGCATCACTGACAATAAGTGCAGGTGCTAACCGAATCGTGGTTGGGTTGGCAGCATTGACTAAGACACCAGCTTTTTGTAAAGAATTAGCGACATCTGATGCCTTTAATTTTTCGAGCTCAATGCCAAGGAGTAAACCAGCACCACGAACTTCTGCGACTCCGGGAATCAAAGCAAGTTCCTGCATTAAGTAAGCGCCCTGCTTTTCAACTTTCTTGAGAAGCTTTTGCGACTCGATAAACTTAATTGCAGCCAAACCTGCCGAGGTCGTTACGGGATTGCCACCAAAGGTAGAACCGTGATCCCCGGGTTGGAAAAGATCTGCAGCCTTACCTAAAGCGATCATCGCACCAAGCGGGAATCCTCCGCCTAAACCTTTAGCGAGCGTTATTACATCTGGAGTGATTCCCGAATACTCGTAACCAAACCAATCTCCCGTGCGCCCCATGCCGGTTTGCACCGCATCAATAGCGAGTAAGGCTCCTTTTGCGTCGCACAAAGATCGTAACTCTTGAAGATAATCTGCTGGCGGAACAATTACACCAGCTTCTCCCATAATTGGTTCGATGATAACCATTGCAGTTTTCTTAGAAACTGC
>JBIIQY010000014.1:0-14911 GCA_044341805.1 Candidatus Planktophila sp. | reverse complement strand
TACTCCTTCTTAGGTTTTATCTGCGCATGCAGATTAAAACCCGCTCGGTTTATGGCCAAACAATTTGTTTAGCCCGTCGCACTCGAAATCACCGACCACAATTTCTTGTGGACCGAGGTGGTTATGCTGGCCGAAGCCGGTGAGTGCTGAGATGTCACCTATCTTTCGATCGGTGCAGGGCAAATCCTACCTGAGCGTGAGCGTGGAAATTACCGCCCGATCAGGCGCAAAGCTCCCCATGTGGTGATGCGGACAACTGCTTCAAGGGCAATGGCCGCAGACATTTTGCTTACGCCATGGGTGCGCTCGATAAAAGTGATGGGAACTTCAGCGACCGATCCCCCACGAGATAAAGCCCTACGAGTCATCTCGATCTGAAAGCAATAGCCCTCGCTTCGAATTGTAGAAATCTCCATCTTTTTCAGAAGTGCTGAGGTGTAGATACGAAACCCAGATGTTGTGTCTTTGACCCCTAAAGAAAGTAAAAGATTTGCATAAGTATTTGCAGATTTTGAAAGGTACTCCCGGAATTTACTCCAATTAGCGATTTGCCCATCTTTAACCCATCGTGAGCCAATCAGTACATCAGCGTTTCCAATCCACTCCATCATTTTTTCTAGATCTTTAATTTGATGTGAGCCATCGGCATCCATTTGAATCACATAGGTGTATCCGCGGTCTAATGCGATTGAAAAACCAGCTCTATAGGCACTTCCTAAACCTTGCTTACCTTCACGTTCAATAACTTCAATTCCTAAGTTTCGAACAATTTGAGCGGTTCCATCTGGGGATCCATCATCAATAACTAAAACGTCACAGTCCAGCAATTTCAAACCGTGCAGAATGTTTGCAATGTTTTCAGCTTCGTTGTAAGTCGGGATAACAACCAAGGATGATCTCATGCTCGTGGATGCGCCTGCTTGAACGCTTTTTGCAAACGTTCAGTTGATACATGGGTATAGATCTGTGTTGTAGCTAAAGATGCATGACCCAAAATTTCTTGAACAGTGCGCAGATCTGCGCCACCTTCTAATAGGTGGGTTGCAGCAGAATGTCGCAGCGCATGTGGGCCCATCCGCTCGATACCTTCAATTGCTTGTAAAGCGTTGTACACAACGGTCCGCACCGTACGTTGATCAATTCGCTTTCCGCGAGCACCAAGGAAAACTGCGTTACCAGATAAAGAGTTCTTGATTGAATCTCTTCCTTCCTTTAACCAAACATTCAACGCTTTCATCGCAGGATTACCTAAAGGAATACTGCGCTCTTTGTTACCTTTACCTAAGACTCGAATTGTTTGACGGTCATAATCAATATCGCTCACATCTAAACCACACAGTTCGGCGACGCGTGCACCGGTGGCATATAAGAGTTCGACCATCGCCACATCGCGCAGTGAAATAGGGGTTTCTTCTTCAGAAGCTCTGGTTGCCAGCGAATCCATCGCGGTCTTTGCATCGGCAATATCTAGAACGTCGGGCAGGGTGCGATGACCTTTAGGCGTTGCCAGAGTTGCGGCAACATCTTTAGCTAAATACTTGTTTTTGACTGCCCACTTTGTAAACAATCGAACTGAAACCGCTCTGCGAGACAAAGTAGTTCGCGCTCCCCCTTTAACCTGCTGATTGGCAAGCCAAGAGCGCAGATGAATTAGTTCTAACTGAGAAATGTCAGTTACACCAATTGTTTCAAGATGCGTGAGCAATGATTCAAGATCGCCAAGATATGCGCGGACTGTGTGGACAGATAGTGAGCGTTCAACCTCTAAGTGGCGAGTAAAAGCTGCAATCAGCTTTTCAAAATTGTCGCTCACGCAAATAGTTTACTCGGGCTTACGTCCCTGACGCATTAAGCCGAAGGTAACGGCATCTTCTAAAGCCATAGCTGATGCGGCGATAACGTTTTCATGAACACCTACCGTGTTCCATTCGCCCTTGCCATCACTGGTTTCAACCAAAACACGAGTTACAGCGCCAGTTCCGAGTCGACCTTCAAGAATACGGACCTTGTAATCAGTTAGTTCTAACGTTGAAAGTTCTGGATACAAAGCAATCAGGCCAGTGCGAAGCGCATTATCGAAAGCGTTGACTGGACCATTTCCTTCTCCGCTACAAGTAATTTCCTGTCCTTTTGCGGTGACAGTTACTTCAGCCTTTGTTGTAATTGTCTGATCAACTGCACGTTCAACCGATGTCACCCAATGATTAATTGTGAAGAATGATGGACGTTTTCCAGACATTTCTTCATGTACCAATAATTCAAAGGAAGCATCGGCTGCTTCGAAAGTGAAGCCGCGAGATTCCATTTCTTTAACTCGATCAACGATTCGACCAATAAGTTCCTTGTCGCCACCTAGATCTACCCCTAGTTCTTGCGACTTAAGTTCAATTGATGCACGCCCAGCCATGTCTGAAACAAGCATGCGCATGTCATTTCCAACAGATGAAGGGTCTTCATGTTGGTACAGGGATGGATCGACTTTAATCGCACTTGCATGCAAACCTGCCTTGTGAGCAAATGCAGAAACTCCCACATATGGCTGACGAGAACTTGGGGTTACATTTGTAACTTCGGCAACCGCATGTGAAATTCTAAATGCCTCTTGCAAAGCATTTGGTGGAAGAACTAACTGCTTCTTCTTTAGCTCTAAGTTAGCAATGATTGTTACTAAATCCGCGTTACCAGTGCGCTCTCCGTAGCCGTTGAGCGTTCCCTGAACATGGGTAGCACCGGCAGCAACAGCTGCCATTGAGTTTGCTACCGCACATCCAGTGTCGTTGTGGCAATGAATACCTAAACGAGCTGAGCTTGCCGTTAGAACATCATGAACGACTTGTGACAATTCATCAGGCAACATTCCACCATTGGTGTCGCACAGCGCAATGACATCTGCTCCGGCTTCTGCTGCTACCCGAACTACTTCAAGAGCATATGCGCGATTACTGCGATATCCATCAAAGAAGTGCTCTGCATCTAGAAAAACGCGCTGACCTTCTTGGATCAAGTGAGTGACCGAGTCACGAATCATCGCAAGGTTTTCATCCAAAGTTGTTTTTAGCGCAAGATCAACATGGCGATCAAAGGCCTTAGCAACAAGGGTTACCGCAGGTGCACCGCTGTCACGAAGCGCGCCAAGTAAAACATCATCAGCAGCTTTAGCATTGGGACGACGTGTTGCACCAAAAGCAACAAAGATTGCGTTTTTTAACTTTAACTCTTTTTTGGCTAGGGCAAAGAATTCAGTGTCTTTAGGGTTAGCTCCTGGCCAGCCACCTTCAATAAAACCCACACCTAAATCATCAAGGTGTCGAGCGATGTTCATCTTGTCATGAACAGAAAGATTTAATCCCTCTTGCTGTGCTCCATCGCGAAGGGTTGTGTCGTAGATATGAAAAGAGTCATTAACTGGCATTACTTAACCGCACTCATCCAGTGGTGCTTATCTGCGATCGTGCCGTGTTGAATTCCTAATAGGTGGTTACGGATCTGCATTGTGATCGTTCCAGGCTGTCCATCACCTGTGACCCAGGTGCCCATCGCGCTCTTTGCTTGGCCAACTGGAGAAACTACCGCTGCGGTTCCGCAAGCAAAAATTTCAGTGATCTCACCAGATGTAACACCGTCGCGCCAATCATCGACAGAAAGCATTACTTCGGCGACTTTGTAACCGAGATCTGCGGCAACTGACAAAATTGAATCGCGGGTAATTCCTGGCAACAAAGTTCCAGTTAACTTCGGAGTGATAACGGTTGCATCAGCACCTTCACCCTTTACAAAGTAAAGATTCATGCCGCCCATTTCTTCAACCCATTTGCGTTCTTTCGCATCAATCCAAACAACTTGATCGCAACCCTCTTTGGCTGCAGCTTTTTGTGCAACCAGAGATGCTGCGTAATTTCCGCCGCACTTTGCCTCACCTGTTCCACCTTGCGCTGCACGGACATATTCAGTTGAGATCCACACCGATACCGCCTTTGATGGATCAAAGTAAGCACCAGCTGGCGTTGCAATGAGAAGGTAAGAGGCTTTGTTTGTTGGACGTACGCCTAAACCCACCTCTGTTGCGATCATAAATGGGCGGATATACAGCGATTCTCCCACCTTGTTTGGAACCCAACCACCATCTTGTTTTACCAGTGCTTCGACTGTTTCCATAAACAATTCAACGGGCATTTCAGGAAGCGCTAAACGTTTTGCAGAATTAGCAAATCGTTTTGCATTAGCCGTAGGGCGAAACAAAGCAATTGATCCATCAGGTTGGCGATAGGCCTTCATACCTTCAAAAATCTCTTGTCCGTAGTGAAAAACTGCGGTTGCTGGATCCAAAGAGATTGGACCGTATGGCATGAGATGAGGTTCTCCCCATCCATCTTTCTCGCTCCACTCGCACATCACCATATGATCGGTGTAGTACTTACCAAAACCACCTTCAGCAACTAGCGCATCACGCGTCGCAGCATCTTTTGCATTTGGATTAAGAGTGATCTTCATAGGATTACAGCGCGCTTGCTAGCGCATCTCCAATCTCAGTCGTGCTTCGCTTTTTGTCACCGCGTACCAAAAGATCGGCAGCAACAACCTTCTCAACATCACGAGCTGCTTCTGTTAAACCTAAGTGATCAAGCATCATCGCAACTGACATCACTGTTGCAGTTGGATCAGCTAAATTCTTTCCGGCAATATCTGGGGCTGAACCATGAACAGGTTCGAACATTGATGGGAATTTTCCGGTTGGATTAATGTTTCCAGAAGCGGCAAGTCCAATTCCTCCGCAGATCGCTGCGGCAATGTCAGTCAAGATGTCTCCGAATAAGTTATCGGTTACAACAACATCAAAACGTTCTGGATTGGTAACAAAGAACATTGATGCCGCATCAACATGCAGGTAATCAGTTGTAATAGCTGGATATTCCTTAGCAACCTCATTGAATGTGCGTGTCCAAAGTGAACCCGCACGTGTGAGCACATTGTTTTTGTGCACAAGTGTCAGTTTCTTACGATCACGCTTTGAAGCACGTTCGAATGCATCACGGATTACTCGTTCGGCACCGCGTCGCGTATTAAGGCTTTCTTCAGTTGCAATCTCAGCATCTGTACCTTCGGCAAGGACTCCGCCAGCACCAACATACGGGCCTTCCGTACCTTCGCGAACGACTACAAAATCAATAGGTGCTTTAGTTGCAAGCGGACCTGTAACACCAGGCATTAAGCGCGCTGGGCGCAGATTGACGTAATGATCAAATGCAAAGCGAATCTTGAGCAAAAGTCCGCGCTCG
The DNA here is from genome assembly GCA_044341805.1 of Candidatus Planktophila sp. Taxonomy (GTDB): domain Bacteria; phylum Actinomycetota; class Actinomycetes; order Nanopelagicales; family Nanopelagicaceae; genus Planktophila. The sequence continues at coordinate 9,635 of JBIIQY010000014.1, read as the reverse complement.
AGAACTCCACTTGGAACAGTTGGGTCTCCAACCGCACCCAACAAAATGACATCAGCTTTTGCTAATTCAGCCAAAGTTGCATCTGGCAGTACTTCGCCAGTTCGATGCCAGAACGCCGCACCAAGATCATATGATGTTTTCTTAAACTCCACTGAATACTTCTTGGCGACAACATCTAGAACCTTGAGACCTTCAGTAACAACTTCGGGACCGATTCCATCGCCAGCAATAACAGCTAAATTAATTGTCTTCATTACCCCACCAAAGTTACTGAGCGAACTAGTTCTGCTCCACTTTCCTTCTTTACTGATGTAATCAGTTCGTCACTAATTTGTGAATCCACGGTAAGTGCCATCAAAGCATTTCCACCTGCAGAGCTACGTGCAACCTGCATGCCAGCAATATTGATACCTGCTTTTCCGAGTGCATTTCCGACAGCGCCAACAACACCTGGCTTATCTGAGTAACGAAGGAACAAGAGATTTTCAGTTGGTGGAAGATCTAGATCAAAAGAATCGATCGCAATAATTTTTTCAACTTTGCGAATGCCCATCAAAGTTCCATCGACCGTAACAATCTTTCCGTCAGCTAGAGCTGCGCGAAGTGAAATCATGCTGCGGTATTCGGGACTTTCTGGATCTGTTGTTACAGATGATGTAACCCCACGCTCTGCAGCCAGTGCTGGTGCATTAACGTAAGTGACATCTAATAGTCCACAACCAAGTAATGCACCCTTGAGCGCACTGGTGGCCAGAATTGATGAATCATGTTCAGAGATTTCACCCTTAACCGTTAGGTCCATGCTGACTGGCGCTTCACCTGCGATTGCAGTGGCAATCTGTGCCATCTTTTCAACTAAAGGCAGGCTTGGACGAATCTCTTCGTGAATAGCTCCACCCTTGACGTTAACCGCGTCAGGAACAAGCTCTCCGGCTAGTGCTTTGCGTACTGAAACTGCAACAGCAATTCCGGCACGTTCTTGCGCTTCATCAGTTGATGCACCCAAGTGAGGTGTTGCAACTACTTGATCCAAAGTAAATAGTGGCGAATCTGTGCATGGTTCAGTTGAAAACACATCAAGTCCAGCACCTGCTACGCGACCTTCGGTAATTGCATCAAACAATGCAGCCTCATCAAGAACACCACCACGTGCAGCATTAATGATTCGCACAGTTGACTTAACTTTCTTGAGGGCTTCAACACCAATTAAGTTGGCAGTTTCCTTGGTCTTTGGAAGGTGGATAGTGATGAAATCTGAAACTTTAAGAAGTTCATCTAATTCAACTAAGCGAACACCCAGTTGCGCCGCACGTGCTGGCTGTAGGTATGGATCGTAGGCAACTACATCCATGCCAAAGGCTTGCATGCGGTGTGCAACTAATTGCCCAATGCGTCCGAAGCCAACAATGCCCAGCGTCTTTTCAAAAATTTCGGCACCGGTGTACTTTGAACGTGCCCACTTTCCATTACGCAAAGCCGCATGTGCCGGTGAAACAAAGCGTGCCGATGCCATAAGCAAGGCAATTGCAAGTTCTGCAGCTGAAACAATGTTTGAAGTTGGAGCGTTAACAACCATGACACCTGCAGCGGTTGCTGCGGGAATGTCTACGTTATCTAGTCCAACACCTGCACGTGCAATTACTTTTAATCCCTTTGCTGCTGCGATCGCTTCTGCATCCATCTTTGTTGCAGAACGAATCAAAACCGCATCCACACCCTTTGCTAAGGCTGCGAGAAGTTCTGCACGGTTTGCACCATCGCAGTTCACAACTTCAAAATCAGGGCCAAGAGCTTCAAGTGTTGCAGGGCTGAGCTCTTCAGCGATTAAAACAATAGGTTTAGCCACGCGCTGCGCTGCCTTCTTTGTAATCGTCACCCTTAGATTGCTTCATCCATGAAAACATCTTGCGAAGTTCGCGGCCAACAGCCTCGATTGGATGGGTTTCACCCTTTGTGCGAAGTGCCTTAAATTCAACGCCACCAGCCTCTTGATCATCAATAAAGCGCTTAGCAAATGCACCGCTTTGAACATCGGCAAGAACCGCCTTCATGTTCTCCTTCACGCGAGGATCAATTACGCGTGGACCTGAGACGTAATCTCCAAACTCTGCTGTGTCAGAAACTGACCAACGTTGCTTTGCGATTCCACCTTCATACATAAGGTCAACAATTAACTTAAGTTCATGCAAGCACTCGAAGTATGCAACTTCTGGCTGATAACCCGCTTCTGTAAGAACTTCAAAGCCATACATAACTAGCTGTGATGCTCCGCCACAGAGGACAGACTGCTCACCAAATAGATCGGTTTCTGTCTCTTCTGTAAATGTTGTAAGGATTCCACCTGCACGGAGTCCACCGATTGCCTTTGCATATGAAAGTGTTAGTGGCCATGCATTACCTGTTGAATCTTGTTCAACTGCAACAATTACTGGAACGCCTCGTCCAGCTGCGTATTCGCGACGCACAAGGTGTCCTGGACCCTTTGGTGCAACCATGCAAACATCTACTGAAGCAGTTGGCTTGATGTAACCAAAACGGATGTTGAACCCGTGTCCGAAGAACAAGGCATCGCCATCTTTTAGATTTGGCAAAATTGAATCAGTGTAAATATGGCGCTGCAAGTGATCTGGAGCCAAAATCATGATCACAGTTGATTCCTTAACAGCTTCAGCAACTGATACAACTCGTAGACCTTCAGCTTCTGCCTTCGCACGTGATGGTGAACCATCCTTTAGACCAACTCGAACATCGACACCGCTGTCACGCAAGTTAAGTGCATGAGCATGACCTTGTGAGCCGTAACCGATGATCGCGACTTTGCGACCTTGAATGATCGATAGATCAGCATCCTCTTCGTGATACATCGTTGCTGCCACGGTATTTCTCCTCTTCGTCCTTTGTTGGTTTTTAGTTTTGGTAATCAGCCTGACCGCTGTCAGCGGTAGGAATACTTTGAGTGCTAAGGGTACGGTCTGCCAGCGAACCGCTGCCACGTTCGATCGCGACTAAGCCTGATTGAGCCAGTTCGCGAATGCCAAAACGCTCTAGGGCGTTGAGTAGATCACTGATTTTGGCTGCATCTCCCGTTGCTTCAACGGTCAATGATTCTGAATCCTCATCCACGATTGCCGCTCCGTAGGTTTCTAAAACGGCATCAACATCAAATCGGTTCTTTGAAGTTGCTGAAATCTTAACCAGCAATAGTTCAGCCTGGACTGAATCATCGAGCTTTAGTTCTGCGATATGAATGACGTTGACTAACTTATCCAGTTGTCGAATTACCTGCTCTAATGAGTGGCTTTCAACATTGATGACAATTGTCATTCTTGAAATATCAGGATTTTCAGTTGGACCAACCGCTAATGAGTCAATGTTGTAGGCACGTCGTGAGAAAAGACCCGCTACGCGTGCAAGTACACCTGGTGAGTTTTCAACCAGAACAGAAAGTGTATGAGTACTCATTAGAGCTCCTGTGAATCCCAGTCAGGCGCCATTTCGCGCGCAATCTTAATATCATCATTTGAGGTACCAGCTGCAACCATGGGCCACACCATTGCATCTCGGAAAACTCGGAAATCTACAACTACAGGTTGATCATTAATTGAGTTAGCTTGCTTAATGATTGCATCAACATCTTCTGGACGATCACACGTTAATCCCACGCAACCCATTGCATCAGCAAGTTTTACGAAATCTGGAATTCGCTTAGATTCCAAATTAGTGTTTGAGTAACGACCTTCGTAGAACAATGTTTGCCATTGGCGAACCATTCCAAGAGATTCATTGTTGATGATTGCAACCTTGATCGGAATATTGTTAAGCGCGCACGTTACAAGTTCTTGATTAGTCATCTGAAAACAGCCATCGCCATCAATTGCCCAAACTATTTTGTCTGGTGCGCCAACTTTTGCTCCCATAGCAGCAGGAACTGCATAACCCATAGTTCCAAGACCACCAGAGTTCAACCAGGTACGAGGATTTTCATACTTAACAAACTGCGCAGCCCACATTTGGTGCTGTCCAACGCCTGCAACATAAATTGCCTCTGGTCCAGTAAGTGCACTGATGCGTTCGATGACATATTGCGGCGACAAAGAACCATCTTTAGGAGTGTCATAACCCAGTGGATAAGTCGCGCGTAACTTGTTCATCGCTGCAAGCCATGGCGCAAGATCAGCGCGCCCCTTTGCAAATTCAGCCTTTACCGCAGGAATGAGGGCAGCAATTGTGTGCTTGAGATCGCCTACAACAGGAACATCTGCGAAGCGGTTCTTACCAATTTCGGCGGGATCAATATCTGCATGAATTACTTTTGCATTAACGGCAAAAGTTGAAAGCTTTCCTGTCACACGATCATCAAATCGTGCACCCAAAGTAATGAGTAGATCAGCCTTTTGTAGCGCTGTTACCGCGCCTACGGTGCCGTGCATTCCGGGCATGCCATAGTGCTGCGGATGACTGTCTGGGAAAGATCCCAACGCCATCAAGGTGGTTACAACTGGTGCGCCAACTAATTCGGCAAGTTGCATTAACTCCTTTGAAGCATTGGACTTTATGACTCCGCCACCGACATAAAAGACTGGCTTTGACGATTGAGCGATAAGCGCCGCAGCATCTTTGACCGCCTGACTAGTTGGTTCGATTTGTGGATGGTAGCCAGGAAGAGAAAGTTGGCTTGGGTACACAAAATCAGTTTCCTTTTGCAGCGCATCTTTTGCGATGTCAACAAGCACTGGACCTGGCCGACCTGAAGAGGCAATATAAAAAGCTTCAGCGATTGCTCGTGGAATATCTTGCGGGTCAGTAACCAAATAATTGTGCTTTGTAAAGGGCATTGTTATGCCACGAATATCTGCCTCTTGAAACGCGTCCGTTCCAATTGCAGCTGAAGGCACTTGACCAGTGATTGCAACCATTGGCACTGAATCCATTGCAGCATCTGCAAGTGGAGTAACAAGATTTGTAGCACCGGGGCCAGATGTGGCAATGCAAACTCCAACGCGACCTGTTACTTGGGCATAGCCAGTTGCAGCATGGCCGGCGCCTTGTTCGTGGCGAACCAAGATGTGTCTGATGCTGCTATCAAAGATTGGATCGTAGGCAGGAAGAATTGCACCACCTGGAATTCCAAACATCACATCGACGCCCGCAGACTCCAAAGATTGCACGAGTGATTTAGCTCCACTCATCTTCTTGCTCATATCCAACTCCTTTCACATCTCTAAATGAAAAAACCCCCAGATAACTGAGGGTGGCGCATGATCAAAAACCGATCACGCGCCTTTAAATCACCACCACAAATGTTGTGCTCATGGGCTTATTCTCCAATGAAGCAGGCTCAAGGTCAAGGGTTGAGATGTAGATCTCATATTTTGGAATTTTGGACCACTTGCGAGAAGACTATTCGCAGACCGCACCCTTAGATGCTGATCCGACCAGCTTTGAGAATTTAGCAAGAACACCACGGGTGTACTTATGTTTCAAAGGTTCCCAACCAATTTTGCGGGCCTCAAGTTCAGCCGGGTCTACCAACAAATCCAAGGTTCGCTTCACTGTATCGATTCGCACAATGTCGCCATCTTTAATGAAGGCGATTGGTCCACCATCAACGGCTTCTGGAGAAATGTGTCCTACACACAAACCAGTTGATCCACCAGAAAAACGTCCATCAGTTAAGAGCAAAGTTGATTTGCCAAGGCCTGCACCTTTGATTGCTCCAGTAACCATGAGCATCTCGCGCATTCCGGGTCCACCCTTTGGACCTTCATAACGAATCACAACTACATCGCCAGCTTTAATCGTTCCATTTTCAACTGCATCCATCGCTAATTGTTCGCGATCAAATACTCGTGCAGGGCCTTCAAAAGAATCAATTCCGATTCCAGCGGTTTTACAGACAGCACCTTCGGGTGCAAGTGATCCACCAAGAATTGTGATTCCAACATCTTTAGACAATGGACGTTCGGCAGGATGCACAACAACGCCATCTGGGAAAGGCGGATTGATATCAGCTAAGTTTTCAGCCATCGTTTTTCCGGTTACGGTCAAGGTATCGCCGTGTAAATAGCCAGCATCCAACAAAATCTTTAGTACTACTGGAATTCCACCAACCCGATCTAGATCAGCCATAACAAATTTTCCAAAAGGCTTTAAATCGCCAAGTAACGGAACTTTTGCGCCAATTCGATTGAAGTCTTCCAGGTTTAAATCCACTTCGGCTTCATGTGCAATTGCCAATAGGTGAAGAACCGCGTTTGTCGATCCACCTAGCGCCATCAAAATTGTGATTGCGTTTTCAAAAGCTTTCTTTGTCAAAATCATTCTGGTGGTAATGCCCAAGCGAATTAAGTTAACAACTGCTTCACCAGATTTAATGGCATAAGTATCGCGTCGGCGATCTACAGCTGGAGGTGCCGAAGAGCCTGGCAATGAAAGTCCAAGCGCTTCACCAATAGCTGCCATGGTGTTTGCTGTAAACATTCCACCACAGGCACCTTCTCCTGGACAGATAGCGCGTTCTATTTGATCCACTCGCTCTTTTGTAATCAGGCCGCGAGCACATGCACCTACCGCTTCAAAGGCATCGATGATCGTGACATCTTTACCATCTACCTGACCCGGCAATGTCGAACCTGCATAAACAAAAACACTTGCAACATCTAAGCGTGCTGCAGCCATCATCATTCCAGGAAGTGATTTGTCACACCCTGCAAAAGTGACCATCCCATCAAAACGCTCTGCGTTCATTACTGTTTCAACAGAATCAGCAATGATCTCTCGAGAAACTAATGAGAAGTGCATACCTTCATGGCCCATTGAGATTCCATCAGAAACTGAGATTGTTCCGAACTGCATAGGAAATCCGCCCGCAGCAAACACACCTTCTTTGGATGCTTTAGCTAAACGATCGAGTGACATATTGCACGGTGTGATTTCATTCCATGAAGATGCAATACCGATCTGTGGTTTCACCCAATCTTCATCGCCCATACCTACCGCTCGTAGCATTCCGCGTTGCGGAGCTCTTTCCATTCCATCGGTAACTACATGGGAGCGCGGCTTCATGTTAGGCATTTGCTAAGTCTAGCCTTCAGATTGTCCAAGGTGGGTTAAGAGGAGCGAGCGAACTTTGGCAGCATCTGCTTGGCCCTTTGTCTCTTTCATGACCGCACCAATCAATGCTCCAGCAGCAGGCAAATGACCATTGCGGACCTTCTCGGCAGTTTCTAACTGTTCAGCACATACCTTTTCAATTGCAGTCATTAATGCGCCATCATCATTAACAACCTTGATCCCGCGCTTTGCTACAACGTCGGCTGGTTTTCCTTCTCCTGCGATGACACCTTCAACAACTTGGCGAGCCAGCTTGTCGGTTAATTCACCGGCATTTACCAGCGCCACGATCTCTGCTACATCTTGCGGAGTAATTGGTAAATCTGCAATCGCAACATCTTTATCGTTTGCAACGCGAGAGATTTCTCCAAGCCACCAGCCGCGTGCCTTAGTTGGATCCGCGCCAAGTAACACAGTTGCTTCAACAATGTCTAGAACATCGGCATTGATCATTGCAGCCATTTCCTTTTCAGGAACTGCCCATGCTTCTTGCAAACGTTTGCGACGAATCGATGGTCGCTCAGGCAGGCCAGCGCGCAAAGTTTCAATCCAGGCAGCATCTGGTGCAACTGGAACTAAATCTGGTTCTGGGAAGTAACGGTAATCCTCGGCCTGCTCCTTCGAGCGCCCAGAACGAGTTAATCCTGTGTCTTCTTGGAAGTGACGTGTCTCTTGAACAACTCGCCCACCCGCATTGAGTAGCTCTGCATGACGAATCATTTCGCCACGAACTGCACGTTCTACTGAACGCAATGAGTTAACATTTTTGGTTTCACTTCGCGTGCCAAGCTTTTCAGCACCGATTAAACGCAAAGAAACATTTGCATCACAACGCAATGAGCCTTGCTCCATCTTTACATCGCTTACGCCCAGTGCGCGCAGAATGTCGCGGAGTTCGGCAACGTAAGCCTTAGCAACCTCTGGCGCATACTTTCCAGTGCCAGGAACAATCTTTGTCACGATTTCAACTAAAGGAATTCCAGCACGGTTGTAATCAAGCAATGAGTATTCAGCGCCATGGATACGACCAGTTGCGCCACCTACGTGCAATGACTTTCCGGTGTCTTCTTCCATATGAACGCGCTCGACCTCAACACGGAACTTCTTGGGACCTTCATCAGTTTCGATTTCTACATCTACATAACCATCAACGCAGATCGGTTCGTCATACTGAGAAATCTGGAAGTTCTTTGGCATATCTGGGTAGAAGTAGTTCTTACGAGCAAAACGTGAAAATGGTGCGATGGAACAGTTAAGTGCCAAACCAATTTTGATAGTTGACTCGATCGCCTTTTCATTAACTACTGGCAAAGCGCCAGGCAATGCCAAGCACACCGGACATGTCTGAGTATTTGGTTCCGCTCCAAAAACAGTGCTGCAACCACAAAACATCTTTGAATTTGTATTGAGCTCAACGTGAACTTCAAGACCTAATACGGGTTCGTACTTTGCGATTACATCATCATAAGAAAGTGTCATCGTGCACCTCCCATGATTGGTGCCTTATCCAGTAAAGGCGCACCCCACTTAGTGAGCAGCGCTGCTTCAAGAGCTGCTCCTACTGAGTACATGCGTTCATCCTTCATTACCGGAGACATGATTTGGAAGCCGACCGGCAAGCCATCCTCATCCGCCAAACCTGAAGGCAAAGACATTCCACCGATACCAGCCATGTTTACCGGGATAGTTGCAATGTCATTTAAGTACATAGCCAATGGATCGTTTGCTTTCTCGCCGATTTTAAAAGCTGTAGTTGGACATGTTGGTGAAACTAATACATCAGCTTTTTCAAAAGCTTTGGTGAAATCCTGAGTAATTAATGTGCGAACCTTCTGGGCGCTTCCGTAATACGCATCGTAATAACCAGATGACAAAGCATAAGTGCCCAAAATAATGCGGCGCTTAACCTCTTTACCAAAACCAACTTCGCGAGTCAGATTCATGACGGATTCTGCGGACGCGCCATCTATGTCGCCCACACGCAAGCCATAACGCATTGCATCAAAACGAGCCAAGTTAGATGAACATTCAGATGGTGCGATTAAATAATACGCAGCAAGGGCGTATTCAAAGTTTGGTGCAGAAATTTCAACAATTTCAGCTCCAGCTTTTGCTAGAAGTTCTAGTGATTCTTCAAAGCGGGCACGAACTCCTGGCTGATATCCATCGCCATTGAGTTCTCTAACAACACCAATTTTCATTCCCTTTACATCGCCAGATTTTGCAGCGGCAACGACTTGAGGAACAGGTGCATTGATGCTTGTTGCATCCTTTGGGTCATGTCCAGCAATGGCTTCGTGAAGAAGCGCGGTATCTAAAACTGTGCGTGCACAGGGACCTGCTTGATCAAGTGAAGATGAGAAAGCAACTAAACCAAAACGTGAAACTCCACCATAAGTTGGTTTAACTCCAACAGTTCCAGTAACAGCTGCAGGTTGGCGAATAGATCCGCCAGTATCCGTACCAATTGCCAGTGGTGCTTCAAAGGCAGCAAGAGCTGCAGATGAACCGCCACCTGAACC
>JBIIQY010000059.1:0-4302 GCA_044341805.1 Candidatus Planktophila sp. | reverse complement strand
GCGACCACTCTTCGTCTCGAACCCGGCATCACCTGCGTGGTTGGTCCTAACGGTTCAGGTAAATCAAATGTTGTAGATGCCCTTACCTGGGTTATGGGTGAGCAAGGGGCAAAGTCACTTCGCGGCGGAAAGATGGAAGATGTCATCTTCGCGGGTACAAGTGGTCGAGCTCCGCTTGGTCGCGCTGAAGTTTCACTGACAATTGATAACAGTGATGGCGCGCTTCCAATTGATTACACCGAAGTCACTATTTCAAGAATCTTGTTTCGAAATGGACAAAGTGAATACCAAATTAATGGTGAAGCTTCACGATTACTAGATATTCAAGAGTTACTGAGCGATTCAGGTATCGGTCGCGAAATGCATGTGATTGTTGGTCAAGGTCAACTCGATGCAATTTTGATGGCAACACCTGAAGATCGTCGTGGTTTTATTGAAGAAGCCGCTGGCGTACTGAAGCATCGTAAGCGAAAAGAAAAAGCGCTTCGCAAATTAGATTCGATGCAAGCTAACCTTGCACGTGTTCAAGATTTAACTGTGGAACTTCGACGTCAACTTCGACCTTTAGGTAAGCAAGCAGAAGTTGCCAAGAAGGCAGCAACTATTCAAGCCGATCTACGCGATGCGAAACTTCGCTTGCTTGCTGATGACTTCATCTCTATGTCAAAAACTCTGGAACTTGAAGTTGCTGACGAGAACGCGCTTCGTGAACGCAGATCTGCAGTTGAAAATGAACTGGACGCGGTCCGACGTCGTGAAGAAGCTTTAGATGCACAAGCTGCACACGAAAGCCCATTACTGGTTGCGGCACAGGAGACTTTTTACAATTTGAATTCTTTACGGGAAAAATTCCGCGGAACCCAAAGCTTGGCGCAAGAGCGCTCCCGCTTCCTCAATGAAGAAGCAGAAGAGGCTCGTTCTTCAGGGCGAGATCCTGAAAGTTTGGATGCTGAAGCACGAACACTTCGTTTAGAAGAAACCCAACTTCGAGCAGATGTTCTTTCGGCGCAACAACATTTAGTCCAGGCAACAAACGCACTTGCTCAAGCAGAAACCGCACTTAAGAGCGATGAAGACACTATTGCTGCGGCCATGCGCGCAATTGCCGATGCACGAGAAGGAACTGCGCGCCAAGAAGGTCACATTAAGTCTTTAAATGCGCGACTCGAAGCTATCGCTGAAGAAATCCAACGTCTTACTAAGGCGCGCGATGATGCGCAGGCACGTGTTGATCAAGCCAAACAGCAGTACTCATCGCATGAACTTGAAATCGCCAGCGCAGATTCGGGCGAGCTTGGACTGGATTCACTGTATGAAAACTCAAAGTCACAATTAGAAAGTGCTAAAGCAAAGTACTCTGATTTAGTTGAAGCTGAACGTGCCGCCGATCGCGAACGAAACGCGGTGGAATCAAAGCTCGAAGCCATGAAGCTAACCTCTCAAACTCGCGATGGAGCATCAGCCTTACTTCGTGATTCTCGTGGGGTTTCGATTCTCGGAAGCATCGCGGGACTGATTGAAATCGATAATGGTTGGGAAGCAGCGGCAGCAGCAGCGCTAGGAAATCTGGCAGATGCAGTTGTGGTTAAGGATCTTTCCTCTGCCGTTACCGCTTTGACAACTTTGCGTAACGAGAATCTTGGCCAGGCAGATGTATTGGTATTTGAACCAGGACAGGGGGCAAACTCTGCGATTCCGTCTGGCCTCAATCCGCTTTCGGCACATATTCGCTCATCTTCAATCGGTAATCTGATCACATCGCTCTTGGCTTCAACAGTTGTTGCAGAAAACGCAAACGCTGCAGAAGCAATCTTAAGATCACATCCTTCGGTAACCGTTGTCACGCGTGATGGAGATGTTGTTTCCCGTGATCGTGCACGTGGTGGCTCCAAATCCTCTTCATCACTGATTGAAATCAAAGCGTTGATTGATGGTCTTGAGACAAAGTTGCAAGAGATTACTCACAATTGTGATCGCCTAAAGTTTGAAATTTCTATCGCCAATACCGAGGTTGCTTCACGCCAAGGTGATTTTGATGCAGCTCTTTCAAAGCTCAACGAATCAGATGCCCGAATCGCAGCCTTAACCGAACAACTGGCGGTATCTGGGCAGAACATGAAATCTTCAATGGCTGAAGTCGAACGGCTAAATACCTCGATTAGCGAAGCCACTGCCGCCAAGTCTCGCGATGAAGGCGAAATCGCTATTGCACAATCCCAACTACAACAACGCGGGGAAGTAGCAGAGCCAGATCATTCTCGTACCGAAGTTCTTCGCAACCAAGTCTCGATCGCTCGTACCTCCGAAGTTGAGGCACGACTTGCGGTGCGCACTATTGAAGAACGCGTGGATTCTGTTGCAGCACGTGCACTTACTTTGGAACAGTCAGCACAATCAGAACGAGATGCATCAGAGCGTGCAATTCTTCGACGTAGCGCACGAGCTCGTGCGGCAGTTATTTCGCAAGCAGTTGCTGAAGCAGCTTATGAAGTTTTGATTCACATCGAACGTTCTATGGCAAAGGCAGCAACCGAACGTGGACGCTTAGAAGAATCTCGCGCAGCTCGTGATGGTGAGACTTTAACTGTGCGTACTCGTGGCAGAGAGCTTGCCTCACAGCTCGAGCAATTAACGTCAAGTGTTCATAAAGATGAGATTGCACGTGCCGAACAACGTCTTCGTATTGAAACTCTGGAAGCAAAAACAGTTGAAGAGTTTGGTATTGATACCGCTACTTTGGTCAACGAGTATGGACCAGACAAAGATGTACCTACCTTCCACGAGACCGATGAAGGAGAAATCATTTCTACTGAAATGGTTCCATATCGTCGAGATCAACAGGAAAAACGTCTTGCATCGGCAGAACGTTCGCTGAATTTATTAGGAAAGATCAATCCGCTTGCACTTGAGGAGTACACATCTCTTGAAGAGCGGTTAAAGTTCTTAGCTGAGCAATTAGAAGATCTGAAGAACACCAAGAAGGATCTTTTGGACATTATCAAGGAAGTCGATGATCGAGTTCAGTCGATCTTCATGGAAGCATACGAAGAAACCGCTAAGCACTTTGAAGATATTTTTGCTCGTCTGTTTCCTGGTGGAGATGGTCGCTTGATCCTGACGGATCCTGACAATCCTTTGACAACAGGTGTCGATGTCGAGGCACGCCCACCTGGAAAGCGAGTGAAGCGTCTTTCCTTGCTTTCTGGTGGAGAAAAGTCTTTGACCGCAGTTGCCATGTTAGTTGCGATCTTCAAAGCACGACCAAGTCCGTTCTATGTGTTGGATGAAGTTGAGGCCGCCCTGGATGATGTGAACCTTGGGCGTTTGCTGGGCGTACTAGAAGAACTGCGTGAAAGTTCTCAGTTGATCATCATTACTCACCAAAAGCGCACCATGGAAATTGCAGATGCGTTGTATGGCGTAACAATGCGTGGTGATGGTGTTACTGAAGTGATTTCACAACGCTTGCGCGAATCTGACGCAAGTTAGGGTAGGCAACGATGGGTCTTTTCAGTAAGTTCATCGCCAAGATAAAGGGCACAAATGATTTTTCACTTGCCGATTGGGCAGAGCTTGAGCAGGAACTGCTGTCTTCTGATGTTGGGCCTAGATTAACGCAAGAGTTTTTAGAAGCCGCCAAAAAAGTCAAGAGCGAGAATGCAGAAGAAGCATTAATCGAAATCATGACTCAGAACTTATCTAGTAAATCTCATGACCCAATTATTGTCCAAGGAACTACAACAATTATGGTCGTTGGTGTTAACGGCACAGGCAAGACAACATCGGTTGCGAAACTAGCATCACACTACAAGCGCAGCGGAAAGAGTGTTGTTCTTGCAGCAGGAGATACCTTTAGAGCTGCAGCGGTAGATCAACTTAAAACCTGGGGCGATCGAATTGGAGTCGTAGTTGTCTCTGGAAAAGAAAATGGAGATCCCGCATCTGTTGCCTTTGATGGTGCGCAAAGTGCTAAGGATTCACGCAGCGACATTTTTATAATTGATACCGCTGGACGACTACATAACAAAAGCGATCTCATGGCAGAGCTTTCAAAGGTTAAGCGCGTTGTCGAAAAAGTTTCACCGATAAATGAAGTCTTACTTGTCATTGATGCAACCACTGGCCAAAATGGTTTACAACAAGCAAAAATATTTACTGAAAGTGTTGATGTAACGGGAATTGTTCTGACGAAGTTAGATGGCAGCGCAAAGGGTGGCGTCGCACTGGCAATCGAGGCCGAACTAGGCATCCCGATCAAATGGATTGGCACAGGGGAGTCCGAGACCGATTTTGCCCCCTTTA
>JBIIQY010000058.1:0-4326 GCA_044341805.1 Candidatus Planktophila sp. | reverse complement strand
CGGCTCCTCGCAAGTTTGAAGCTGGAGTTCCGAACATGGCACAGGCCGTTGGTTTGGGCGCAGCGATCGATTATTTGTCTGCGATCGGAATGAGTGAAATCTTTGAGCACGAAGTTGAATTAACTGGTTATTTAATCGAAGGCTTGTTGGCTATACCTAAACTTTCTATCGTCGGACCCAACAACACAGATTCTCGCGGCGGTTCAGTTTCATTTACCGTAGGACAGATCCATCCACATGATTTAGGTCAGTACTTAGATAGTCAGGGTGTTGCAGTTCGTACAGGGCATCACTGTGCCTGGCCTTTGACTAGAAAACTTGGAGTTCCAGCGACAACTCGGGCTTCGCTGTATTTGTACAATGATGAATCTGATTGCGATGCGCTATTTCAAGCAATCCTTGGTGCACAGAAATACTTCGCCTAATGGAACTAGATAGCCTTTACCAAGAAGTGATCCTGGATCACTATAAGCACCCTCTCAATAAGGGGTTGTCAGCTACATACGGCGCACAAGTGCACCACGTTAACCCAAGCTGTGGTGATGAAATCACTTTGAACATTTCTGCCAAGGATGGGGTTATAACTGCCATCACTTGGGATGGTGTTGGGTGCTCTATTTCGCAAGCAAGCGTTTCGATAGCAAGTGACTTACTGGTTAACAAAGATTTCAAGCAGGCTGATTCGATTCTTCAAGAGTTCACTGAGCTCATGCAAAGCAAGGGTACGAAAGAAGGAAACCCAGATGTCCTCGAAGATGCCGTGGCATTGGCAGGCGTATCAAAGTTTCCAGCACGCATTAAATGCGCCCTTTTGGGATGGATGGCCTTTAAGGATGCAGCGGTTAGAATTACGACTACAAATAGGGGAGAGTAACCATGGCTACCAGCGTTGATGATGTAACAGAGGCAATGAAGGATGTTGTCGATCCTGAACTTGGTATCAACGTTGTTGATCTCGGTCTTATTTATGACGTAATGGTTGATGAAGCCAACATCGCGATCCTCAATATGACATTAACTTCAGCGGCTTGCCCACTTCAAGATGTTATTGAAGATCAAACGCGCGCAGCCCTTGCAGGTATGACAACTGATGTAAAGATCAATTGGGTATGGATGCCACCTTGGGGCCCAGACAAGATCACCGATGATGGAAGAGATCAGCTGCGCGCTCTTGGCTTTACCGTTTAATTATGTCAATGCATGCAGCGTGGATGACCCACCGCTCAATGACCGCAGATCCTTCGGTGAAGGAACAAAAACTTAAGCCCGGAACTGTAAAAAGAATCTTTTCTTTTGCACGCCCCTACCGAACCAGCATCATTATTTACTTGGCAACTGTTGTTGTTGATGCTGGATTAATTGTTGCCACCCCATTACTTCTAAAGAGACTTATTGATGAAGGTGTTATTCCTAAGGATCCCAGTGTTGTTACAAATTTAGCAATTCTTGTCGGTTTGATTGCCATCGCTGATGCGGCCTTTAACATGTTGGGCCGCTATTTTTCTTCGCGAATTGGTGAAGGGCTTATTTATGATCTTCGATCATTGGTGTTTGCTCACGTTCAAAAGCAATCAATCGCATTTTTCACACGGACCCAAACTGGTGCGTTGATTTCTCGTATTAATTCAGATGTTATTGGTGCTCAGCAGGCGTTTACAGCGACCTTGTCTGGTGTTGTTAGCAATGTAGTCAGTCTTGTCCTGGTAACAATCACAATGCTGATTCTTTCCTGGCAGATAACCATTTTCTCTCTCTTGCTTTTGCCGGTATTTCTTATTCCAACCAAGTGGGTTGGTCGCAGATTGCAATCTCTTACCCGTGAATCTTTTGGTGTAAATGCCGAGATGTCTAGCACAATGACTGAGCGCTTCAATGTTTCCGGAGCCATGCTTGTAGCGCTATACGGAGAGCCTGATCGTGAACGCGAGTACTTCAGAAGCCGTGCTCGTCGAGTCGCAGATATTGGTATCAAAATGGCCATGCTTAATCGGTTGTTTTTTATCGCCCTTACAAGTATCGCAGCTATTGCAACAGCTTTTGCTTATGGCATTGGTGGCCACTTGGCCATTCAAGGAGGCGTAACCGTTGGAACTCTTTTGGCGATCACTGCTTTATTGGCTCGCTTGTATGGCCCATTAACTGCGCTTTCAAATGTTCGTATCGATGTAATGACTTCACTCGTGTCATTTGAACGAGTCTTTGAAGTTCTGGATTTAGAACCTATGGTGAAGAACCGCGATAACGCCGTGGTTTTAAATACTACCGAACCTAAGATTGAGTTTAAGAATGTTAATTTCTCTTATCCTCGCGCCGAAGAGATTTCACTTGCATCACTAGAGTCTGCCGCTAAAGCCGAGACTGTCCAGAGTGGTCAAGTTTTGCGTGATCTCTCTTTCGTTGCTGCCCCTGGAACTATGACCGCTTTAGTTGGCCCGTCAGGTGCTGGAAAAACAACGATCAGTGCTTTATTGCCTCGACTTTACGATGTAACAGATGGTTCCATTTCTATCGATGGTCATGACATTCGTGATCTAACTTTGGAATCACTTCGTGATTCAATCGGTGTAGTAATGCAAGATGCCCATTTGTTTCACGAAACTATTGCCGAGAACCTTCGCTATGCAAAACAGGATGCAACCGAAGAAGAGATGATTCAAGCTTGTAAGTCTGCACAAATCTGGAAGTTGATCGATTCGTTACCTAATCGTTTCGAAACAATGGTGGGAGAGCGCGGTCATCGACTTTCGGGTGGAGAAAAACAACGCTTGGCCATTGCACGCTTGCTGCTCAAATCTCCATCTGTGGTGATCTTGGATGAAGCAACTGCGCATTTGGATTCAGAGAATGAGCAGTTGGTACATGCGGCGCTACAAACAGCACTCAAAGGTCGCACAAGTATCGTCATTGCTCACCGTTTAAGCACGGTTCGTGATGCAGATCAGATTCTGGTGTTAGAAAAGGGATCAATTGTTGAACGCGGAACGCATGATGAATTGGTCGCACAAGGTAGTTTGTATTCCGAACTGTATAACCGTCAGGACTTAACGGGTGCGGCGAATTAAAATTCGGCCGTAAACAATCAATCCTCCGAAAAAGAGCCATTGCAGCGCGTAAGCTTTATGAGGTCCGTCGCTTAATGGTGGTAACTGCGCCGGAGCAGCTGGCGTAAGAGACGCCTCGGACCCACTCAGTAGGTCGATGTAAAACTTTTCGGTATCCAATTGTGACTGCGCATTAAGTTCCGAGACTAGACCTTCACCAGTTGCCGGTAACGCAAAAAAAGATCCTCGTGGCAGGGAACTATCCAAGCGGAAACGTCCAGTAATGCTGACATCACCAGTGGGAACAGCTGTAACTTCAGGAGGTGTTGTTGCAGTAGCACCTGCTTTTACCCAGCCACGGTCTACCCAAAACTTCTCACCCGAAGTATTTGTAAACAAAGTTAAAACTTCGTACCCGTACTTGCCTTCCCAGTAACGGTTACGCAGCAGAATTTGTTGTGTTGAATCAAATCGCCCACTTGTAGTGATGCTTTGCCATTCATTGTTATCCAAGACCGCATCTCTTGAACTCAGTTCAATGGGAGATCGTGCTATTCGTTCCTCGATGACATTGTTTCGAGCCTGCCTATCTACGCCACGTGTGTATTGCCAATCAGCGGCGACTAAACATAGAAAAACTAAACCTAGAGCAACGATGGATTTGAAAAATGACCAGGGCTCTTTTGTTTTAACTTCGGAAGACATGAATTAATCGAGAGCTAAGGGCTTGTCTTCAACAATGTCAGAACCGCGAGAGACTGTTTCTCGCCCTGCATTAGCAATCACAACTGCAAAATAAGGAAGGGTTACTGCACCAGCCAAGGCGAACCAGCGATACGGGCTCGGCAAGATAACGGTCAAAATAAAGCAGGCAGTTCGAATCATCATCGAAATGAAGTAGCGCTTTTGACGGCCAGCTTGGTCACGGGTCAGCGCATTTTGCGCACTCGTGATGTCGAAAATCTTCTTTTCCTTGGCCATGGTTTAAGGGTAGTGCTCCGCCCTTGCCTTCGCCCCTTGGGATCAGGCTCAATTTCTCCTTTTCGGCCCTAGCGGGTAATCTTTGCCCCAGACCAGTGGCGTAACAACCACTGCAAGAGGAGTTACCGCTCCCACCTTCATCGCCACTAGCGCGGGCTGGTTTGTCGGATAAGAGATGTATTTCTCTTGCCCTTGCGGTTTTCTTTTGCAGCGCTGTTACACCAAAGCGTTAACGAACCGAAGGAGCACAAAGTCAGCACTGAACCACGCATCAATGATCGAATTCGCACACCCCAAATTCGTC
>JBIIQY010000013.1:0-15116 GCA_044341805.1 Candidatus Planktophila sp. | reverse complement strand
GTTCTTCGTTGTTCCTGGTAGCGATGAAGAATGGCACCAGTACTGGATCGACACACGTCTTGCTTGGTATGTAGATCTTGGTATCAACCCAGATCGTTTGCGTATTTACGATCATCCAAAAGAGAAGTTGTCACATTATTCAAAACGCACTGCAGATATTGAATATAAGTTTGAATTCGCCGGAACTGAATGGGGCGAGCTCGAAGGTATTGCTAACCGTACAGATTTCGATCTCAAGGCTCACTCAGCGGCATCAGGTAAGGATCTTTCTTACTTTGATCAGGAAAAGGGAGAGCGCTGGACTCCTTATGTCATTGAGCCTGCGGCAGGTGTAGATCGTTGCACCCTTACGTTCTTGATGGATGCTTTCACTGAAGATGAAGCACCAAACAGCAAGGGCGAAATGGAAAAGCGTGCAGTATTAAAGCTTGACCATCGCCTTGCGCCAATTAAGGTCGCGGTTTTGCCGTTGTCACGTAACGCAGACCTGTCGCCAAAGGCACGAGATCTCGCGGCGCAACTGCGCAAGAACTGGAATATTGATTTTGATGACGCCGGTGCCATTGGTCGCCGTTACCGTCGCCAAGATGAAATCGGAACTCCATATTGCATCACCGTTGACTTCGAAACTCTTGAAGATAATGCGGTAACAATTCGCGATCGCGACACAATGGCGCAAGAGCGCATCGGCCTGGATCAGGTCGAAGCATGGTTAGCACCGCGTTTACTAGGTTGCTAAAGCCACTCTTACTTCCACTAGCAAGCGGTGATCATTACATTGATCCGCCGGTTGTTCTGGCTCCCATGGCCGGAATTACTAATGCACCATTTCGTACGCTCTGCCGTGAACAAGGTGCAGGTTTATTTGTTTCTGAAATGGTGACCGCCAGAGCTTTAATCGAACGACGCCCAGAAACTTTGCGCATGATTGTTCCTGGCAAAGATGAATGGCCGCGTTCTGTTCAGCTGTACAGCGTTGATCCAACAACGATGCGTGCTGCAGTAACAATGCTCGGTAAGGAAAATTTTGCTGATCATATTGATATGAACTTTGGTTGCCCAGTTCCGAAAGTAACTCGAAAAGGCGGGGGAGCAGCCCTTCCTTTTAAGCGCAAACTGTTTACCAGCATTGTTGGTGCAGCCGTTGAAGCTGCAAAACCTTTTGGAATTCCAGTTACGGTAAAGATGCGCATTGGTATCGATAGTGATCATGAAACCTATTTAGAAGCGGCACAATCTGCAGCTGATTTAGGTGTTGCTTGGGTTGCCTTACATGCTCGAACTGCGGCACAAATGTATGAAGGCAAAGCAGATTGGTCAGCAATCGCGCGGTTAGTAGAGCACTTAAAGCCAACAGGAGTGCCTGTTTTAGGCAATGGTGACATTTGGTCAGGCAGTGATGCGGTATCAATGGTGGAACAAAGTGGCTGCGCCGGTGTTGTTGTTGGTCGCGGATGTTTAGGTCGTCCTTGGTTATTTACCGATCTTGTTTCAGCGCTTAAGGGTCAAGACAAGCAAGTAACGCCAACTTTGCATGAGGTGCGCGAAGTAATGTTCCGCCATGCAAATCTGATTGTCGAATACTTAGAATCTGAAGATCGCGGAATGCGCGATATGCGAAAGCACATGGCGTGGTATTTAAAGGGCTTCCGTGTTCCGCGCGAGATTCGTCATGATTTAGGAATGGTTTCTTCACTACAAGAGATGCGCAATCTTTTGGATCAGTTAGAGGATCAGCCGTATCCAACAGAAGTTGGCGAAAAACCACGCGGTCGAACAAGCCATGGTCGCCCACCCACTTTGCCTGATGGCTGGCTCAATGATCCAGATGAACTAGTTCACGTTGAACTAGAAGATGCATTTTCAGGCGGATAGATGTTTCTCTTTAGATGGATTCGTCGGACAGTTACGGTGATTGTGGTTCTTGCGTTAATTGCTCCTGCTTACGGAATCTCGCAGGTATGGAGAGCTGCTAATAATCCAGTAGTGCGCCAAGCTGATGTGATTGTTGTTTTAGGAGCTGCACAGTTGGACGGACGACCAGGTGAAGCTTTAGAAGGACGTTTAGTTGAAGCAAAGAGAATTTTTGATCTTGGATATGCACCCTGGATTATTACTGTTGGCGCAGGTGCACCTGGGGATCGCACAACAGAGGCTGCTTCAGGAAAGTATTGGTTACGCACAAAAGGAATTGCTTCTAAAAAGATAACTGCAATTGAAGAAGGTCGCGATACTTTGGTGAGCACTAAGGCTTATGCCAAAGTGATGAAAAAGCGATATGTCAGCGATGTCATTATTGTTACCGATCCTTTTCATTGTGCACGTGCAATAAAAATGGCTAATGATCAAGGTGTGCTGGCAACTTGTTCACCGGTGCAAACTGGCCCCAACACCCTGGAAAACAGTGGGTATAGGTACTTAATTCGTGAAGCGGCGGCGTATTTGGCCTATATAACTGTAGGACGCAGAGGTATTCATGTAAGTGATCACTTACCTGGTGCCGACATTGTTACTAAGGTACTTCCGTGACATACAGCGCCCACGATAAAGAACGGTTTCTGGATGAACCCGCAAAACGTCCGGGCCGTACCGAATTCATGCGCGATCGTGCACGCGTTATTCATTCAGCATCGCTGCGACGTTTAGCGGCAAAAACGCAAGTCGCAGTTCCTTGGGAAAACGATTTTCAACGCACCCGACTTTCACACTCTTTAGAGTGTGCACAGATTGGTCGCGAACTCGGCGAATCACTAGGCGCGGATCCAGATCTTCAGGACACCGCGTGCTTGTCACATGATTTGGGACATCCACCATTTGGGCACAATGGCGAAGAAGCACTTGCCGACATCGCAAAAGATTTTGGTGGCTTTGAAGGAAATGCTCAAAGCTTTAGATTATTGGTTCGACTTGAAGCAAAGACCGTTGATGCGGAAGGAAAAAGTGTTGGCCTGAATTTAACTCGTGCATCACTAGATGGTGCAACAAAGTATCCGTGGCCACGATCCGAAAACCCTCGCAAGTTCGGTGTCTACGACGACGATGTAGAAATTTTTACCTGGATGAGAAAAGACGCGCCAGCTGGAAAGAAATGTATTGAAGCCCAGATTATGGATTGGTCCGATGACTGTGCATATTCAGTCCATGATTTAGAGGATGCAATTTTTGCTGGGCAAGTATCGGTAAAGAATTTCAACAATGATTTCGGTGATCTTTACAAAGTGATGGTCACTGATTACAAGAGTGATGCAACTGAACAGGAGGCAATTGATGCACATGCTCGTTTGGCTTCACTGTCAGCATGGCCGCATTACTACGATGGAAGCCACCGAAGTTTGGCCCGACTGAAGGATTCAACCAGTCAGTTAATCGGTCGCTTTGTTTTGGCAGCTGAAGTAGAAACGCGAAAAGTGCACGGAGAAGGTCCTTTGTCTCGCTACAGCGCAGATTTAGAGATTCCTCGCGAGCAAAAAATAGAGGTGGATTTCCTCAAGGCGATTGCTGGGCACTACTTGATTAATGCTGCACATTCGCAAGATCGCTATGCCAAGCAACATGTGATTATTAAAGATTTGGTGGAAATGCTTCTGAAGTACCCACACGAGATGGACTCTTTTTTCCAGAAGCCGTGGAATGAGGCTGCTGATCAGATCGCCAAAATGCGCGTAATTATTGACCAAGTGGCCGCACTTACTGATCCTGGCGCATACGCGCTTCATGCGCGCTTACTTGCGAATCGGTAAGGTGAGGCTATGAGCGGTCGCATTAAGGATGAGGATGTTGCATACATTCGCGATCGCGCGCCTATCGACGAGGTAGTTGCAGATTACGTTCAACTAAAAAATGCTGGTGGCGGTCAGAAAAAAGGTTTGTGTCCTTTCCATGATGAAAAATCACCTTCATTTCACGTAACACCAAGCAAGGGCTACTTTCATTGTTTTGGTTGCCAAACTGGTGGCGATGTCATCGCATTCTTGATGAAGATTGATCACTTAACCTTTACTGAAACTATCGAGCGTCTGGCAGATCGCATTGGATACACCTTGCGATATGAAGAAAGTAATTCACCTTCATCTGGACCAGTAGTCACTTCAGGTACCCGCAATCGATTGATTGCAGCACATGCAGAAGCAGCAAAGTTTTATCAAGAACAACTGAATACTTCTCCCAATGCTGCTCATGGTCGTGAACTGCTCACTAAGCGCGGCTTTGATAAAGCTGCATGCGAGCAATTTGGTGTTGGGTATTCACCCGATGAATGGGATGGGTTAACCAAGCATCTACGGGCTCTTGGATATTCCATTGATGAACTTGAATTAGCCGGATTATCAAAGATGGGTCAGCGCGGTCCGATCGATAAGTTCCGCAATCGCTTGATGTGGCCCATCAAAGATATTTCAGGGGACATAGTCGGTTTCGGAGCGCGCAAGTTAGCTAGCGATGAAGAAGATCAAGGCCCAAAGTATTTGAACTCTTCGGAATCCCCGATTTATAAGAAGAGCCAAGTCCTTTACGGGCTAGATGTTGCAAAGAAAGAGATCGCTAAAAAGCGCCAAGCGGTGATCGTCGAGGGATACACCGATGTCATGGCGGCACATTTAGCTGGAATTACGACGGCGGTTGCGACGTGCGGAACTGCTTTTGGCGCAGACCACATCAGAATTTTGCGCCGATTGTTGATGGATGATGACGCGTTTCGCGGCGAAGTTATCTTTACTTTTGATGGGGATGCAGCGGGCCAAAAGGCTGCCCTCCGTGCCTTTAGCGAAGATCAAAAGTTTGTGACTCAAACTTTTGTGGCGGTCGAACCTGATGGTTTAGACCCATGTGAACTTCGACAAGAAAAGGGAGACCTAGCACTGCGTGATTTGATTGCGCGCCGAGTTCCATTGTTTGAGTTTGCAATTCGCACAGAGCTTGCCCACCACAAATTAGAATCTGCCGAAGGACGAGTTAATGCACTAAATGCTGCAGCGCCTTTGGTTGCACAGATTCGAGATAAGTCTTTGCGCCCCGAATACACACGTTTGCTTGCTGGATGGTTAGGTGTTGAAGTCGAAATTGTTACCCGAGCTGTGGCACAAGGTGCAAAATCTCTTCCGCGGCAATCGCAAAATGATGGCGAAGAAGTTGCTGCGCAACCAAATTTCAGACCAGATCCTAATGAAGCGCGGTTGATTCTTGAACGTGAAGTACTAAAGGTTCGCTTACAAGAAGCACATTTGTTTGAAGGCGATTTATGGAGCTCGATTGAAACTGGAGCATTTACACACCCTGCATATAGTGCGATGCGTGCTGCAATTGATGCTGTTGAAAAATTGTCCCCAGATGCGATTGCTGATGAAAACCTTAAAGGATTGTTTATGGAACTCTCAGTTGAGCCAATCCGCGCAGATGGAAAACCAACGCAGTTGTACGTTGCAAGTATTGTTGCCCGATTACGTGAGGTCGCAATCTCGCGCTCAATTGCAGATCTAAAATCTTCGTTACAACGCCTGAACCCCGTCGAAAATGAGATCGAATACAACGCAGCATTTGCCCAGTTAGTAGCCCTGGAATCAGCCCGTCGTTCTCTGCATGATCTAGCGCTAGGTTCTCTTTAGTCTGGGTACTCTTTAGTCAGGCCAGCGGCTAGTTTTTGCCCTTACGCTCGGGTGCGCTAGAGTTTGCGCTTGCACCGTTAATCCCTGATAGCTCAACGGCAGAGCAGTCGACTGTTAATCGACAGGTTCTTGGTTCGAATCCAAGTCAGGGAGCGTGAAGTTCACACGCCGCTCCGCATTACGCATGGCCCTGGCCAGCGTGGCCGCTACTTTTGTGGGAACTAAGGCCGAAGCCAACACTCAGCAGATTGTTCGACTGAGCAGGATTAAAGTCGGCGGAACTTTTTCTTTTCAATTAGCTAACGGAGCGCCAGCACTCTTGTTTCGTACCAAGACCGGCGTTTTTGCATATCAAACAATTTGCACCCATCAAGGCGGAGTCACCAAGTACTTCAGCGCAAAAAAATTGCTCGTGTGCCCCGTTCACAATGCAAGCTTTGATCCATTTAAGAAAGGCGCAGTCGTAACAGGACCTGCGACTAATCCGCTTCCAACGGTAAAGGTCGTAGTAAAAAACGGGTGGGTAGCACTCCCTTAAAAGTTGCACCAATTAGTAAGGCGTTTCTAAACTATCTCTCAGGTTAAAGTGAAAAATTGCAATTAACTATGAAAGAGGTTCACATGAAGAGAACATCCACAAAAGTAATTGCAGCATTCCTATTGGGCGCTTCGGTGGCCGGTGGTGTCGCAACCGCTGCAACATCAGAACCACTTGGCGTCAAGGTTTGTGTGGATAAGCGAACACAGGCAATTTTCTTAGCAGGTTCAAATGGCTGCACAACATCCCGAACAGCTTTGACTCTTGGCGCACCAACTATTGATGTTAAAAGTATTGCTTCCCTTGTAACACCAACTGTTGTTTCAATCAAAGTTGTTGCAGCCGCCGGTAGTGGCAGCGGAAGCGGCTGGGTTTACAAGTCAGACCGTACATCTTCATTCATTGTCACAAACAACCATGTGATTGCATCAGCTGCAACATCTGGAGTCATCACTGTTGAGCTACTTAACGGCGACACACTTCCGGCGCAAATTGTTGGTCGAGACATTGCCTATGACTTGGCGGTACTTAAGGTTAACCGTGGAAATCTTCCAACTGTGACTATTGGAGATTCTTCAAAGATTAGTGTTGGCGAATCCGTTGTTGCCATTGGCTCCCCATTGGGACTTGCAAGCACTGTAACTAGTGGCATTGTTTCAGCGCTAAATCGTCCAGTAACAACTGGAACCCTTGGTTCTGAATCCTTTGTTAATGCAATTCAGACAGATGCGGCGATTAACCCAGGTAACTCAGGCGGTGCGCTGCTTGATTCACAAGGTCGAATTATTGGCGTTAACTCTGCAATCGCAACCTTGTCATCAGGCGGAACTAGCGGAAGCATCGGTCTGGGATTTTCCATCCCAATTAATGAGGCAAAGCGTGTTGTTGATGAATTAATCGCTAACGGCAAATCGACTCGTCCAGTGTTAGGTGTTTTCTTTGATACCACCTTCACCGGAACAGGGGCAAAGATTGGTCGCTTAAGTCCAAACGAAGGTGCTGAAAAAGCTGGCATCCCTGCAGGTTCTGTCATAACCGCTATCGATGGGGTAAAGATTGCTGATCAGGTTGGAGCAATCGTAAAGATCCGTTCATATGCTCCAGGATCAACGATTACCGTGACCGTAACTCTGCCAACTGGTGGCTCTCAGAGTTTTAAGGTCACTTTAGGAACCGCACCTTCAAATTAATTGGCTGAGGTTGAAATAGTGTCAGGGTATTGTTAACCCATGGCACTATTTCAACTTAACGTCGCTCTTCCAGATCGTCCTGGTTCATTAGGGCTTTTGGCTTCAGCAATTGGCGCAGCAGGTGGAGACATTCGCGCGCTCGCAGTTGTGAAATCAGAAGATGGTCGTGGTTACGATGACATCACCGTTGCGGTGCCGGGCAATGATCCAACTGATTTGCTCAATGTTTTGGGAGCAATCGGTGGGGTAGAAGTTCTTTCAATTACCCCGTTGTAATCAACGACGCGAAAGAAGCTCTGCGCCTTGACTTGGCAATGAGGTAAAAAAGCGCGGTGCCTTAAAACCCTTACTTGCAAAAGCTTTTTCAACTGCCTTAATGGTTTCCGTAGTTTTGCTGGCTTGAATCAATGCAATGGCACTTCCGCCAAAACCACCACCAACCATGCGAGAGCCCAAAGCACCTGCAGCTAAAGCTGCTTCGACTGCGGAATCTAGTTCAGGGCACGATACGGTGTAATCATCACGCAAAGAAGCATGGGATTGATTGATTAATTCTCCAACTTTTTCAAACTCAGATTTACTCAACGCATCGACACATTCAAGGACCCGCTTCATCTCGGTTATTGCGTGGCGGGCGCGGACAAACTCAGTTTCAGAAAGCAGTCCACGCGAATTCTCTAATTGCTCCATCGAAAGTTCGCGTAAAGAAGTAATTCCTAACTTTGCAACCACTGATTCGCACGAGGCGCGTCGTTCTGCATAACCGCCATCGGTTAAGGCGTGGTGTGCTTGGGTATCGATAATCAAAAGCTCTAAACCACTTGATGCCACATCAAAAGGAATGTTTTTCGTACTTAGATCACGGCAATCGAGCAATAAAGCTGAACCCTGTGTTGCCATCAAAGAAACGGATTGATCCATAATTCCGCAAGGCACACCTACATATTGATTTTCTGCTTTTTGGGTAAGTCGTGCCAATTCTTCTAAGTTAAATCCCAAACCAAACAAGTGATTCATCGCCGTTGCTACAGAACATTCAAGCGCTGCCGATGAGGATAAACCCGCACCTAGTGGAACATGGCCATCAATTAACAAATCAACGCCTTCGTTGACGCCCAAAGCCCAAAGAACTCCGAGCGCGTAACGCTCCCACTCACCCTTTAATCCTGGTTTCACTTTGCTGATATCGACTGTGACAATCTTGTTTCGACGCTGGGCAGATGCAATTCGAACCGTCGAGTCATTACGTTTTCTAGCTGCAACTAGAGTTCGATCCTTGATTGCAAATGGCAAGACAAAGCCATCACTGTAATCAATGTGTTCGCCGATCAGGTTTACACGCCCAGGTGCAGCAGCAACTAAATCTGGTTCGACGCCAAAGGTTTCTAGAAATTTCTTTTCGATCTGGCTCATGGTTACGCCATTGAATTTAAGGTATCGGCAACCATGGTTGTCATGTCACGAGTTGGAGCCCAGCCCAGCAACCTTTTTGCCTTAGAGATATCAGCAATCAGAACAGCAGGATCACCGGCACGGCGTGGGGAATCTACAAAAGGAATCTGATGCCCAATTGCATCACTTGCTGCATTAACAACTTCACGAACTGAATAACCAGATCCGCTTCCTAAGTTGTAAATCTCATGACCAGGCTTACCTAATGAGTTCAAGGCCTTTATATGAGCATCAATTAAATCAATTACATGCACGTAGTCTCGGATACATGTGCCATCTGCAGTGGGCCAATCTGTACCAAAAATCTTGACCGGATTAGCTTGAGTACTACGCAAAACATTTGGAATTAAATGGGTTTCTGGATTATGACGCTCGGCAAGCCAACCACGATCTGCTTTAAGCGCACCTGCAACGTTGAAGTAACGCAGAGATGCCGCAGAAATCCCATGCTTGGTTGCCTCTTCGGTAATCATGTGGTCAATAGCCAACTTAGTTGAACCGTATGGATTTGTTGGGTTGGTTTCTGCAGTTTCTAGGATAGGAACTACCTTTGGTTCTCCGTACGTTGCCGCCGATGAAGAAAAGACAATCTTTGTAATCGATTGTTTGCGCATTTCATCCAGCAGGATCCGAGTTCCATCAACATTTACCGATTCATACAAATCTGGCTTTGCAACTGATTCACCAACCAGTGACTTACCGGCAAAATGCATTACCGCTTCACAACCCGTAAGGGCATCTGCAACTTGCGCGGGGTTTAAAAGAGAACCATCAACGAAACGCACACCCGCTGGCACGGTGTCGGCGTGACCCATGCTGCAATCATCAAGGATTGAAACCTCAAAACCTTGGCCCAGTAGAACTTCAACCGCAGTGGCTCCGATGTATCCAGTCCCACCCGTTACCAATATGCGCATTACAAAACTACTTCACGAAGTTGTGCGGCGGATTGCTCTGGGCGCATATCCATAATGAAAGCGCCCATTGCAGATTCAGAACCCGCCAAATACTTCAATTTTCCAGGTGCACGTCTAACGCTTGTGATCTGCCAATGCAATCGCAGCAGATCTCTTCCAACACGCACAGGTGCTTGATGCCAAGCAGCTATATATGCCATTTCGATTCCGAAGACGCCATCTAGTCGACGAGTGACTTCAAGTGCGATTTCAGGGAACGCCTCACGGTCTAATTCGGTAAGTTCAGTCAAATCTGCGACCGGATTTAATGGCGTTACGTGAATTTCAAATGGATAACGAGCAGCGTATGGTACATAGGCGACCCATCTTTCATTGCGGGCAACGATTCGCTCTTCATCCAAAAGTTCACGTGCCACAACTTCATCAAACAGCACCTTGCCGTTTTCCTGCTTGTACTTGCTGGCAGCTGCCAACATTTTTTCTACGCGAGGCGGCAAGTACGAATATGCATAAATCTGACCGTGCGGATGCGAAAGCGTCACGCCAATTTCTTCACCGCGATTTTCAAAAGGGGCAATGTGCTGAATAAAACTTTCCTTAGATAGCTCTGCAGTTCTATCAATCCAGGCTTCTAGTAGAACTCGAACACGCTGGGCAGATAAATCTTTGAAAGCATTTCCATGTTCTGCGGTGAAACAAATAACTTCACACTTTCCAGCAGCTGTTCCTAAATCGGTATCTGGTCCAACTATGTCAGGTAACGCCCAGTCTCCGACCGGAGGACGCAACGAAGGGGATCGGTTATCAAAAACAACAACTTCAAAATCTGATTCTGGAATTTCTGTGAGAAGTTCACCTGTCGTAGGACACAAAGGACATAACTCTTTGGGAGGAAGAAAAATTCTTCCTTGGCGATGGGCGGCCATCGCAATCCATTCGTTAACTAATGGATCTAAGCGGAGCTCACCAATTCCGGGCTGTTCCTCTTGTGGGCGAGAATCTTGAGCGTTGCGCGCTTGGCCGGCGGTGTCGTAATAACGAATAGTTCGCCCATCAGCCATTTGGCGATCATTTCTTGTGACGCCGGCGTTAAGTTTTTTACTCTCGCTCATAGTGTCGTTACTCTACCTTTGTGAGCAAGCAATCTGCACTATTGAGCGCCCCTTCGTCAGCCTTGTTACTCGAAGTTGTAGATGGAGCCCTCATCATTCAACATTGGGGAGCACCGCTGCACGGCGAGCTTGCATCTGTACAAACCGCAATCCGCCCATCGATTGCAAATAGTTCTTGGGATTTTCCTCAATTCCCAGGAATCATGCGCGAAAGTTCGCGTGGATTTTTAGGACGTCCCACCTTGTCTGGACATCGTTCAGGAAAAGCTTGGTCGACCAAATTTGAGGTAACAGATTTTCACCACAATGCCAATCACGTCACAGTTACTTTCCGAGATTTCCATGCCGAACTAGAAGTTGTTATCAGTTTTGATTTAGACAAGTATGGTGTCTTAACACAAAAGAGTTCAGTTAAAAACATAGGTAAAACTGATTACACCGTCAATGAATACATTCATTGGCTTCCGTTGCCGAAAGAGGCAACTCAAACTCTCGATTTTGCCGGTCGTTGGTCAAATGAGAGAAATCCTCAAAGAAAAGATATTGCTACCGGCACCTGGGTTCGCGAATCTCGTGAAGGCCGCAGCGGTCACAATTTTTCAATCGCAGATATTGCATTGACACCTCAAACATCTTTTCAAACCGGCAACGCTTGGGCAACAAGTATTGCTTGGAGCGGAAATTCTCACTACTTAGTTGAAAAACTCTTTGATGGTTCAGTTTCAATTGGTGCTGGCGAGTTATTGCTACCAGGTGAATTAACTCTTGCGGCGGGCGAGATTTACGATGCTCCAGCGTTAGTTTCTGTTTTTTCTGCCGAAGGTCTAGATGGCGTTAGTGCGGCATATCATTCGCACTTACGCGCTCGTCCTATGCATCCAAGGCGCCCGCGCCCATTAACGCTTAACATGTGGGAAGCGGTGTACTTCGACCACAATGAAGAGAAAATCAAGTCTCTTGTTGATGTTGCAGCTGAAATTGGTATCGAGCGCGTTGTTCTAGATGATGGCTGGTTCCATTCACGTCGAGATGACCGTGCAGGTCTAGGTGACTGGGTTATCGATCCTGCTGTTTGGCCTAATGGTTTGTCGCCAATCATCAAATACATCAATGACAAGGGAATTGAATTCGGCCTTTGGTTTGAAGGCGAAATGGTTAACCCAGATTCGGATCTCTACCGCGCGCATCCTGAATGGATTTTGCATCAAGGTGATCGAGTTCCGCCACTGTGGAGACATCAATTAGTTCTAGATCTTGGCCACGAAGGTGCTTTCAATCATGTGCTTGAGCAAACTTCAGCAA
Organism: Candidatus Planktophila sp.; assembly: GCA_044341805.1. Lineage (GTDB taxonomy): Bacteria > Actinomycetota > Actinomycetes > Nanopelagicales > Nanopelagicaceae > Planktophila. The sequence goes on along the minus strand of JBIIQY010000013.1, from coordinate 3,005 downwards.
TTCTTTCTGCGCACAATATTGCTTACATCAAGTGGGATCACAATCGAGTTCTCGTAGATGCTGGCCACCTTGGCCAAGCCGGCGTTCATCGCCAAACACAAGCGATTTATCGTTTGTTTGCTGAATTAAAAAAGCGTCACACAGCCCTAGAAATTGAATCATGTGCATCAGGTGGTGCCCGAATTGATCTTGGAGTTATTGATTTAGTGGATCGCTTCTGGACTAGTGATAACAACGATGCGCTGGAACGTCAAACAATTCAGCGTTGGACGACCCAAGTTATTGCACCAGAGCTTCTTGGCACACACATTGGTCCGACTCATGGACATCAAACCGGCAGAACTCTAGAACTATCAATGCGCGCAACAACCGCGCTTTTTGGTCATGCCGGTATCGAATGGAATATCACCGAAGCTACCACCGAAGAGCGAAAGCATTTAGCCACGTGGGCCAAGTATTACAAGGATAATCGTGCGCATTTGCATTCAGGAAAAATGGTACGCGTTGATTATCCCGAAGCTCATGCTTATTTGCATGGAGTAACTGCGCATGATCAATCTCGGGCTATCTTTGCTTACGTTCAGTTGACGCCAACAGTTGCAATTCATCCTTCACCTTTGAAATTTCCTGGCTTAGATCACTCTGCAACGTACACAATCAAAGCGGTGTTCCCAGCAGGTAAGCCACGCTTTATGTTGATTACTCCTCCTGAATGGATGAGCGGAATAACTCTTTCAGGCTCAGCACTTGCTTCAATTGGAGTCACGGCACCGATACTTGCACCAGCAAATGCTTTCTTGATTGAGATAACTAAAGCTTAATCAACCCAATTCAAGGTGCGCTCTACCGCTTTTTTCCATCCTGCATAACCGATTGTGCGTTGTTGTTCCGTACTTGTCGCACTCCAACGTCTTGATTGCTGCCACTGTTTTCTCACTTCATCAGTTGATGACCAGAAACCGACTGCAAGACCTGCCGCATATGCCGCACCGAGCGCAGTTGTTTCACCAATTAATGGGCGCGTGATATCGATTCCCATCACATCTGCTTGCATCTGCATACATAGCGAGTTCGCAGTAATGCCTCCATCGACTCGCATTTCCTTCATCGGCACACCGCTGTCAGCAACCATTGCATCCATAACGTCGCGGGTTTGATAGCAAATTGCTTCTAGCGCTGCGCGAGCAAGGTGCGCTTTAGTTGCGGCACGGGTTAAACCAACAATTACTCCGCGAGCATCGCTGCGCCAATAAGGAGCAAAGAGCCCAGAAAAAGCTGGAACAAAGTACACGCCAGCAGTATCTGTAACCGATGAGGCCAAGCTTTCAGTTTCTGCCGCATTAGAGATGATTCCCAATTGATCTCGCAACCACTGAATTGCAGAACCAGTTACAGCAACGGAACCTTCTAGTGCATAGTGCGCAGGCTGATCGCCTAGTTTGAAGCACACCGTTGTTAACAAACCATTTTTTGAACGAACGATTTCAGTTCCGGTGTTTAACAATGCAAAGTTTCCAGTGCCGTACGTTGTTTTTGATTCTCCGCGCTCAAAACAGACTTGACCAACCATGGCGGCTTGTTGATCTCCCAGAATTCCTGCAATAGGAATTGCTGTTCCAAATGGTCCATGTGGATCGGTCATTCCATAAACTTCAGAAGAAGATTTGATTGCAGGAAGTGCCGCACGAGAAACACCAAAAATTGAAAGTAATTCCTGATCCCAATCCAAAGTTTCCAGATTCATCAAGAGGGTTCTACTTGCGTTAGTTACATCTGTTGCATGAACACCGCCGCGAACACCACCCGAAAGGTTCCAAAGCAACCAAGCATCGATAGTTCCAAAGCGGGCGTTTTCCTGGCTAGCTGCTGGAACATGGGACAAGAACCAATTCATTTTGCTGCCCGCAAAGTATGGGGCGATAGTTAAACCCGTTTTGTGGCGGATAGTGTTTTGTTGCTCTTGGGTCAGCGTTGCTAAGAAATCAGTTGTTCGGGTGTCCTGCCACACAATGGCGTTGCTCAGTGGCTGACCCGTAGTTACATCCCAGACAACGGTGGTTTCACGTTGATTGGTTAAGCCAATAGCCACCAGATCTGAGCCCAAGATATTGGCTTGCTTGAGCGCTCCGGTGATTACCTCTTGTGCTCGTTCCCAAATTTCAGTTGCATCGTGTTCAACCCAACCAGCCTGAGGAAGTATTTGGCGATGTTCTAATTGGTGTTGTCCAACAACTTGGCCCGAGTGATCAAAAATCATAAATCGAGTACTACTGGTTCCTTGATCCAAGCTGCCGATGTAAGCCACGATGCACAAAACCTCTCGCCGTAAGTTAGGCTTAGCGTACTCAGTCGTAACGGAGATTCAACACATATGTTCTTGTCGCAGCTTGGCCCAGACCAGCGTGAATCTGCCATTTCGCAATTAGCCATTGAGCAATTCGACATTCTGGTTATTGGTGGGGGAGTAACCGGCGTTGGCGCCGCCCTAGATGCAGCATCTCGCGGATTAAAAGTTGCCCTCATTGATTCTCAGGACATCGCATCAGGAACTTCAAGCAGATCCAGCAAGTTAATCCATGGCGGACTTCGATATCTAGAACAGTACGATTTCAAACTTGTTCGCGAAGCTTTGCACGAGCGCGAATTAATGGTGGCGACTCTGTGCCCGCACTTAGTAAAGCCAGTTGGATTTTTATTTCCATTAACTGAAAAATTAAAGGAACGCACTTATGTTGGCGCAGGACTGGCACTGTATGACGCACTTCGTGGTTTTCAGCGCGCCTTGCCATGGCACAAGCACTTAAGCCAAAAACAAATTAATGAAATTGCGCCATCTCTTCGCCATGACATCGTTACCGGCGCAATTAAGTACTTTGATGCCCAAGTAGATGATGCAAGGCACACGATGTCTGTGGCCCGTACCGCTGCTCGCCACGGAGCAATTATTGCAACTCGAGTTGCTGCAGAATCATTGATCCGCGAAGGAAAACGTGTAGTCGGAGTCA
>JBIIQY010000057.1:0-4385 GCA_044341805.1 Candidatus Planktophila sp. | reverse complement strand
TGATCATCCTTTGCCGGGGTAGTAAACAGTGACAAGAGATTTACAACGTTACGTGAATACAAGAATGATGCGTGGAAAGGCAACTGACTTGGGACATCTTTTCCGCCCCAAATACGAACTCCACCTGCTGTTTCAACAATTTCACCAGGCTTTGAACCTTCAACATTGCCACCAGTTTCTGCAGCTAAGTCGACGATGATTGTGCCCGGTGCCATTGAATCCACCATTGCCTGTGTCATCAAACGAGGTGCTTGTCGCCCAGGAACTGCCGCGGTTGTAATAACCACATGTGATTTTGCAATGTAAGGAGTCAAAAGTTCGCGCTGCTTTGCCGCACGTTCTTCAGTCATCTCACGTGCATAACCACCAGCACCTTCTAGCGCTTCGAGTTCGAGTTCGATAAATGTTGCACCCATCGAACGAACTTCATCTGCTGAAGCTGGTCGAACATCGTAGGCCGAAACAACTGCGCCTAAACGACGCGCAGTTGCGATCGCTTGCAAACCTGCAACACCTGCGCCAAGTACCAACACCTGAGCAGGTGTAACTGTTCCTGCAGCTGTCATTAACATTGGGAAGAAACGTGGTGAAAGTTCTGCACCAACTATTGCCGCACGATAACCAGCACACAAAGCTTGTGAAGTTAATGCATCCATAGATTGTGCGCGAGAAATTCGTGGAACTAATTCAAGTGAAAATGCAGTGACACCAGCTGCAGCTGCAGCATCGATGGAATCAACTGCGGTCACGGGGGATAAGAATGAAATGGTGATCGCACCTTTTTTCAAGGTTGCCATTTGCTTCGGGGTTAATGGCTGTACCGATAAGACAACATCGGCCTCGGCAAGCGCGTCACCTTGCTTGATAGTCGCACCAGCTGCAGTGAAATCAGCATCTGTTGCTTGTGAATGAACTCCGGCGCCGGCTTCGACAATTACTTCTAGGCCTAAGCGAGTTAACTTGTTGATGACATCTGGGACAAGCGCAACGCGCTTTTCTCCCTCTTTGATTTCCCGTGGGACGACTACGCGCATACCCGAAATGTTAGTGCGTATAGCCCTTTAAGTCACCACGAACTAGGTGATACAGGATGGATTGAATCGTAGTTCTGCGGTGATATGCCTCGCGCCAAATGACCGAACGAGGTCCATCAATGACATTTGCTTCAACTTCTTCGCCTCGGTGAGCCGGTAAACAGTGCATGAATAGCGAATCCTTGCTCGCCATCTTCATCAGATGCTCAGTTACTGCAAATGGAGAGAGTGCCTGCACTTTTTCTTTGCGATCACTTTCTGAATCACCCATCGACATCCAGACATCTGTGTAAAGAACAGATGCATCTTTTGCCGCAGCTTCTGGATCATTTGTAACTTCAACTTTTCCACCACTGTTTGCTGCAATGTTTTTTGCTACTGCAACAACAACTGGATCTGGTGCCCACTTACCACTTGGAGTTGCTGCAACAACATGTGCTCCCATGATTGCGCCCATGATTAACCAAGCATGCGACATATTGTTTCCATCGCCTAAGTAAACAAATTTGCGTCCTGCAATGTCTGTGCCAAAGTTTTCGCGAATTGTTAACCAATCGGCTAGCAACTGAGTTGGATGATCTACATCAGTCAGTGCGTTAATAACTGGAATTGATGCAAATGCACCTAGTTGATCCACATCAGATTGCGCAAAGGTACGAATAATCAGCGCGCTGCAATATCCACTAATGATCTTTGCGGTGTCTTCGATAGTTTCGCCGCGACCTAATTGCAATTCATCGCCGCGAATAAATATTGGAGTTCCACCCAAATGGGCAACTGCTGTTTCAGCGGAAAGACGGGTACGGGTTGAAGGCTTAGTCATGTAGATAGCGACAGTCTTGTTAGCCAATGCAGTGTTTGAACGCAGTGGATTCTCAGCAAATTCAGCCGCAGTCGAAAGCAATAACTCGACATCAGCACGGCTCAAATGCTCGGTTCGCAGTAAGTCCTTCATTTGTGAATTCTACCCGTAGTTTTGGGCTCCAGATAGGTATTCTTATCCACCTCATGGGCATCTTTCGAAAAATTGGAATTGGATCGGAGTCTGATACCGATCTTCTTACCCACCCATCCCTTGATGAAAATCTTCAAGAAGATGATGGCGGCCACGATCGTTTTGCTCACTATGTGAAAAAAGAGAAGATTGTTGAATCTGCAGTAACAGGAAAAGCAGTGAAAGCTCTTTGTGGAAAGAAGTGGACGCCTTCTCGCGATCCCGAGAAGTATCCAATCTGCCCAACCTGCAAAGAGATTCACGCTGGGTTGAAGCCAGATCCCGAAGACAAGTAAAGATGAAGCGCTTCACTGCCTTCGCACTTACATTAATTACAGTTGCAACACTCACAACTCATATCACCACAGCACAAACTGCATCTTCGGCCGATAAACCGCCGCGCAAAGTTGTAACAGGTTGGCTTCCATATTATTCAGTTCGAACAATTATGCCGCTGGTACGAAAGTTGCCAACGGCGCAACCAACAGTTGCTGGTAAGCCTGCTGTATGTGATGCCTCGCAATATGGACCGGCTGAAAATCAAGCAATTGAGTCATCGTATTTATTCACTAACAAAGATTTAATGAAAGAGGTAATGCCTTTCTGGTTTTCGATTAAATCTCCAACGGTAATTCGCAACGACTATGTGACTGGTAATCCTTCCTGGCCTATGGCAGATACGGTGTGTTTGATTCGTCGCGCAGGCATGCAAGTAATTCCGACGATGACTGATGGAACTGGAAAATTAGAGCTTTCCAATTACTTAGCTAGCCCGGCGACTAGATCGACAATTGTCAAAACAATTGTGGACTTGGTGCTTACAAATAACTTTGATGGAATCGATCTAGATTACGAAGGTTTTGCTTTTGTCGATGGAAATACAACATGGACAAAAACTGCGCCCCGTTGGGTTGCTTTAGTAAAGGAACTCAGCGTTGCTTTAAGGTCCCACAACAAGTTGTTATCTATTTCGACACCATATGTGTATGACCCCAAGGAAAAACAAAAAGGCTACTTTGTGTATGCCTGGGCAGATGTTGCGAGCAGTATTGATCGTTTGCGAATCATGACGTATGACTATTCTGTTGCTAAACCAGGACCAATTGGTCCTATTTCATGGACCGAGAAAACTCTTAAATACGCGGTCAGCATTATGTCTCCATCAAAGGTCTACATCGGTTTTCCTGGGTATGGTCGAGATTGGATCACATCAGTTAATGGAAAGTGTCCAGTAAGTGCGCCACCCGGATTAAAAGGTGGAGCAAAAGCAGCAACCTTTAAAACTAGCTATGCCGAAACAAAAGCGGCTATAGATAAGGCAACGCCTGTCTTTGATGAGAAATTTAGTGAAGCAACGTATTCATATAGCCAAACATATAACGGGCTTTCATCAACGGGTGCATCAACAGAGTGCACAGTAAACCGAACTGTTTGGTATCAAAACGATAGAAGTTACGCCGAACGCATGGCACTTGTTGCTAAGTATCGTTTGGGAGGTGCGGCTTTGTGGACTCTTGCAATGGAATCTCCGGCTGCAACTGCAGAACTACGAAAGGCAGCACTTGCAATTGCTCCAGATCCTGTGGTCAATACTTTAAGTATTGAAGGAGCTCCACAAAACACAATTAATTACGCCGGGCTATTTACAGTTAAGGGCTTGCTAACACTTAAAGATAAAACACCGATTGCAGGTCTACCAGTTGCCTTAGAAATTAAACGACCTAACGAATCTGTGTGGAGCAAGGTCACAGAACTAGTAACAGCTGTAGATGGAACGATTTCGACACCAATGACGCTGGGCGGAAATGCCGCGCTGCGTTTGACCACTGTTGGAACGTGGGAACAAGCCGAATCAGTTTCACAAGAAGCGGCAATAATCGTGAAAAGCAGTATTCAACTTGATCGGCCGGTTTCTGTTGCAAAGGGTGCTCAAATAGTAATCAAGGCTCAGTTACTGCCACGCTTGGTTGGAAAATCTGCTCAATTGCAGAAAAACATTAATGGTAAGTGGCAAAATGTAGGTGCAGCAGTACTTTCTGATGCAAATGGGTTGTTTACCTTTACTACCGTTGAGCCAAAACGAGGAGTTATAACAATGCGAGTTCAGTTGATCGGCGATGTCGCTTCTGAGCAATTTGCAATTGTTATTCGTTAATCATGCCTAAAACAAAAAGTAAACCTGATATCCATGAAAAGTTGGATGAAGAGTTAAAGGCAATCTTTAGCGGTGATATTCCATGGGTAACAATTGTTTGGGACGATCCAGTTAACTTAATGACTTATGTGACTTACGTTTTGATGGAGCTATTTGGATTTAACAAAGAAAAAGCCCACGAACTGATGATGAAAGTTCATAC
>JBIIQY010000056.1:0-4421 GCA_044341805.1 Candidatus Planktophila sp. | reverse complement strand
CACTGAAGGTTGTTGTGGCGATTACTTCGCCAATTGCTTTCCATCAATTAAAGAATCAAACAATTCTGCACACCTGCATTAAATCTGCGCAGAGTTTTGTCGCATCGGTTGCTGGTGCTCAACTTGCAATCGCTGGAACCGCAACAGATCTGGCCAAAGTTTCTGATATCGATTGTGAAAAGATTGTGTGCGACCCCAACAAGCCAAGTGAATTAGCTGGCGCACTTCGCGGTGCTCAAGTTGATTTAGTAATGATTCATGATTCACAGCGACCACTCACTAACCAGGCCCAATTTGAACGGGTCTATGCCGCTTTAGTTGGCGGAATTGATGCGGTTCGCCCGGTTTCACCCTTTACCGAGACCCTGAAATCTATTGATTCCAACAATTTCATTGCTGAAACCATTGATCGTAATTCGATGATGCGCGTTTCAACTCCAGAACTGATTCGCTATAGCGCGATTGATTTTGATGCAGTTGAATCAACGTGGTTTGTTCCGCTGACAAAGATTGCAAAAACTGCAGTTGTCGAAGCTGACCCAGATAGTGCGCGAATCAATAGTGAAAAAGAGATTGAATTAATGAGCTATTTACTGGACTGGAATAAGTAGTTCAGCAATAGCTAAATCCTGCGGGTATGTAATCTTGATGTTAAAGATATCGCCAGGCACCGCCACAGTTTTAACTTCCGGAAAAAACGCTTCCATGCACGCTGCGGTATCGGTTCCAACAAATCCAGCAACCGCAGCCTTTTCGTAGGCTTGCAATAACTGCGTCGCTCTAAAACCTTGCGGAGTTTGTACTCGCGCAACGGTTTCATCGCGTGCGGTATCCATCTCGCGCGAATCTAAAGCTATCGTCGGAATCGCACCTCCATGGGTCTGTGCGCCATCTGCAATCGCCACAAACAGTTCGGCAGTTGCCAACGGACGTGCACCATCATGGATCAGAACCAAATCAATCTGACCAGTTTCAATATCACCTTTTAAATACTGCAGCGCTTTGTATTCGCTTTCATGCCTAGTTGCACCACCGTGCACAATTTCAGTATTGGCTAACGCGCCGTCTTTGTTAAGCGCTTCGCGTGCAAACTGTTCATCATCAGGATTAATCACCAAGATGCTTCGCACTTGAGAAAAGTTTGCCCGAGAGTTTTCTAGGGATCTAGAAATAATGTGTTTGCCATTTAGCTGCAGCCACACTTTGTTCATGCTGTGGCCAAAGCGAGTTCCAGAACCTGCTGCAAGAACTACTGATGCAACGGTGGGCTGGGTGCTCATGATTACTTCTGGCTTGGCGCGTAAGTAAGACCTAATTCATCCTGCTTTTTACGCAAAGCAACAATAAATGAATCCTGGTTTAGTTCTACGTGGTCGTAAGTCAGCAGCTCACCCACACCAATTGGTTTAACAATTTTTGCATCAGCAACTAAACCAATAGGGACCAAATTATCGCGCTTAGCATCTAGCGCGTTATCGGCGTATCCGCGCACAGTAAACCCACCAATACCATCAATAACATCGCCTACTTCTAGGTTTTTCTTAGTCATTGTTACGACTTCGGCGTTTAGATGTGGTGCATACAGTGATGATTCACGATCCAAAATTGCGCGATAAACAGTGATCGGCGCTTCAATTGATGCCAAGTGGAATGGGCGATACAAAGCAAAGTAAGGACCAGGGCCCATTGCTAAGTAACTCATTTCATGTGCGATGTATGGATCGTTGTGTCGAACGATGACGAAAACACCAGGTGCGACATCGCCGGTGCAGTAATCAACAACTCCGGCGCGATCTAGAACTCCACCATCGGCAGCTAGTGCAAAGGTGTCTTGCAAGGTTTTAACTGAAGATGCTGGTCCATACATGCCGCGCTTTGAAAGCTGCAGACCGGTTGTGTTAGCCAGTGCAACCATTTCGGTCATGGTCTTAGAACCATCTGTAAATGAACACAACATCTTTGGGTTCATCTTCTTTTTGATAGCAGTTTCGCGGACTGAATCCGGAGTGCTTAACGGTTCAAAAGGATTGTTCTTGCCCTTACCTGCACAAATGATTTCAAAATTTAAATCGCGGGCGTAATCGACCAGCACCTTGGCTTCGATTGGCTCGTCTCCGTGACAGACGGCGTAGATAACTCCATTATCGGTTGCCACCTTATGCAGCAGCGGCCCAATGGTTACATCCATTTCAACGTTTAGAACTGCAACATCTTTCTTTGCAAGAAGCGATGAATAAGTGATTTGTGCGCCGATATCTGGAATACCGGTTCCTTCAACAACTAAATCAACGGGTAGTTCTGAAACTAAAGTGGCGTTAGTACTGCCAGTGTGTTTTCCGGCCAAAATTGCTTGTGCTAAAACTTCTTTGTCATCACTAAAAACAATGTCAGTGATTCCTAAATCTGCGTAAACAACCTTTACTCGCTCAAGATCTGTATCGATAACGATGGATAGTGAAATTCCCTCTTTGCGGCCCAATTGGTTTCCAAAGCCGCGGCCCATCTGGCCAGCTCCGACCAATGCAATGCGGGTATCGCGGCCGATCTTTAGTGCATGATCTCGAAGTCGAGATGTATAGGTCACTATGAACTCTTTTCCATGGATACAGCCTGTATGCGTATTAAACACCACCCATGAAGCCGATACTCTTAGACAATGAACCTTTCCAAGATGCGCACCGGTGTCGGTGTAGATGCGCATCAATTTGGCGAAAGTGGGCCTTGTTCACTAGCTGGATTGCAGTGGCCTGATGCTCCGCGCCTAGTTGGCCATAGCGATGGCGATGCTGCGGTGCATGCATTGTGCGATGCGGTCTTATCAGCCTGCCAATTAGGAGACATCGGAACTTTCTTTGGTGTTGATACCCCCGAAATGGCTGGTGCAACCGGTGTAGTGATGATTGAAAAGCTGCGCGATTTCGTTATCGCTAAAGGTTTTGTGATTAACAATGTTTCGCTGCAGATTGTTGGCAATCAACCCAAGATCACACCACGTCGCGATGAAGCGCAAAGAGTATTGTCTGCAGCCCTTGGTGCACCAGTATCTGTTGCAGCGACGACATCTGATCAAATGGGTTTCACCGGTCGCGGTGAAGGAATTTACGTGATTGCTAATGCCTTGGTGATTGCTCCATGACGTTGAAGTTATACGACACAGCAACCCGCGAGATCAGTGAGTTCAAACCGTTAGAGGCGGGCAAAGTTTCAATCTATGTGTGCGGTGCAACGGTTCAGTCATACCCACACATTGGCCATGTTCGTAGCGGAATTAACTTCGATATTTTGCGTCGCTGGTTAATGAAAAATGGCTACGACGTAACCTTTATTCGAAATGTCACGGACATTGATGACAAGATTTTGCACAAAGCGGTTCATGAAGAAATGCCATGGTGGGCGTTAGCAATGAAGTACGAGCGGATCTTTAGTGAAGCTTATGCAGCGCTGAATGTTTTGCCACCAACGTATGAACCACGCGCAACTGGCCACATCACACAGATGGTCGAACTTATGCAAACCTTGATTGAAAACGGTGCGGCATATGCCCCAGGCAATGGCGATGTGTATCTTGAAGTCCGTAAGTTAAAGCGTTACTTAACTTTGTCTCGTCAAAATCTAGATGATTTACAACCAGCTCTAGATGCAGACGAAACTTACAAAAAAGATGTACGTGACTTTGCTTTATGGAAGGCTGCAAAACCCGGAGATCCTTCATGGCCAACGCCGTGGGGACCAGGACGTCCAGGATGGCACTTGGAATGTTCTGCAATGGCGCACGCCTACCTTGGTGAAAAGTTTGATATTCATGGTGGCGGATTAGATCTTGTTTTCCCACACCACGAAAATGAAATCGCACAATCAGAAGCTGCAGGTTATGGCTTTGCACAACGCTGGTTGCACAATGCTTGGGTTACACAATCTGGCGAAAAGATGTCAAAGTCTTTGGGTAACACTTTGCAAGTACACGAAATTTTGAAATCTTTCCGCGGAATTGAGCTTCGTTGGTATTTGGGTGGAGCGCACTATCGCTCAATGCTCGAATACTCACCAGAGGCGCTGCAAGAAGCGGCAACAAATTTCCGTCGTATCGAGAACTTCTTAAATCGAGCAACTGAAGTTCTTGGCGCTGTTCCAACTGCAATTGTTGGTGATGCATTTACTGCGGCGATGAATGATGACTTAGCCGTTCCTGCTGCGCTTGCAACGATTAGTGAAAATCTTCGTTTAGGTAATCAGGCGATCACAGATAATGACAATGCTGCGATTGCTAGAAATGCCAAAGAAATTCGTGGAGCGCTAGAGATTTTGGGCTGTGATCCTTTTGATGCAGCTTTTGCTTCAACTGGTGGTTCTGATCTATCTGCAGCCCTTGATGGCACTATTAAGTTGGCTTTGGCAGAGCGCGCAGCTGCCCGTGAGCGTAA
>JBIIQY010000055.1:0-4526 GCA_044341805.1 Candidatus Planktophila sp. | reverse complement strand
CGCATGTCCTCACCAATAACAATTGTTCCGGGCTCACGTTCTATCTGTAAGAAACGAGCAAATGCAACACCGGTTGCAAAGGCAAAATCTGCATCGATTTCGGTATCTACTAAGCCTCTGATGTCATAAGCTTTAAAAATATTTGGGATTTGATCCATGTTTTTTATGAAGGAACTGCTCGCAAGTGACCACGGCGACCAATTTGCTGTTGCGCAGATGTTGATGGAGTTGGAGTGATTGGATCAACTTCTTTTGAAGCAACCTCGCGTACCGCATCTGCAATGGCCATCAAATCATCATCACTTGGACCTTGTGAAACTCCATCAAGTTCCTGCTTAATAACGCTCCAACCATGTGGAACCTTTAAACGTGTTCCATGTACAACACACAAGTCATATGCATGTGGTTCTGAAAAGGTAGCTAGTGGGCCAACGACGGCAGTTGATTCGGAATACACATAGGTCAAGGTCATCGTTGCAAGAGATTTGCACCCTGCACGGGAGCAGCCTCTACCGCCTTGAGTTCTCATAAGAGAAACATTAGTGGGAGCAGGTAGGAAAACTTGGGATTATCAAGGATTTAAAATGCGAATATTTGAATCAGGTACTTCAACTCTAGTGAGCACGCTACCGGCTGCAATTGGGAAGTAGCCATAACCATTTACTGAAGACACCAGTGCACCTGCGTAAGTCTGCTTACCGACCTTGGTTATCGTAAAGGAGCGAGCAGCTACTGGTACTTTCCAGGTAGCGATATCCGCTCCCTTGATGGTTTTCCGAACCACCTTGCCGTTTACCAAAGTGATATCAACTGCAACATTAATTTCTGCCCCCGTAAATGCAATCAGTGGTGCAAGACCAGTAACAGCCATTGTGAAGGCGGAAAGCTCCGGTGCAGGAGTACTCCACGTAAAGTCTCTTCTACCCCCTACTGCAACTGAAGATTCAACAGCGGCTACGACTGGCTCGGTGGAAGTGATCTTAAGTGCGAAAACTTGTGAAGCAATACTTGGAGAAAAAGTGAATTCAGTGACGGTCCCTGCTACAACATTTCTTGAGTTCAGCCCAACGGGAATGAAAACTCCATCTGCAGATAGAAGTTCTACGGTGACGCTTGCATCAACTTCACCTGGAGCTAAAACTCTGAGCACATTGGTCGATCCTGTGCTTTGCCCCGGCTTTTTCTTTTGATTAGGAATTGCTGGAATAACAAGAGTTTTACTTGCAGCGGTAATTGGATTAATCAGATCTCCACCTAGCGCCCGTAAACCCTTACCTTGTTCGTCAATCATGAATGAGTTGATTCTGCCTGAGCGAGGAACAACGTTGACAGTTAACTTCTTGTCTCCGGGCGCAAGTGAATCAACTGGAATAACTAAATAATTCTTGGATGGAACATCTACAGTGCGAAGTGGTTGCTCCCCATTTTCAGTGAACACATTGACATCAACCACGGCATCACTGAGTCCGCTATTAACGACAATAAGTCGACCTTTAGTGGTGATATCTGCACTTGCTCCAACAAACCATTGGGAAGATGCAGGTCCCGAACACAAAGCTCCGCCAGCCCAACTTCCTGAACGGCTTTGCCAAACCACGGGAGTTGAACCTTCTGAATTAAAGAGCAACGAATCCTTCATAACTGGAAGGCGTAAAACCTTTACAGCTTCAGTCTTTGTACTTCGATTCTGCAATCTTTGGAATTGAGTTTTCTTCGAGGAAAGAGAGATTTGAGATGCCAAACCAGAAAGCGTGGGCGGACATACAACCGCAGGATAACTTTCTGAAAAACTCTTTTTAGTTACGGCAACATTGAGCGCCGATGAGATGATGATTGCAGCGCCGATGAAAGCAATAAAACGAAGCGGGCGGGAGAAGTTCATGCCAACTCCTTATCTGAAATCTCACTCTTGCGACGGCCAGCAGGAAGGGCCATTACAAGCACGACGACAAAGAAAATCAACTGCAGTGACAGCCAAGCACGTCGAGTAGTTCCATCATGAATTAAGGAAATCTCACCAGCTTCGGTGACCTTAAATGTTGGTAAACCTTGTTCATTCTTGCTGCGCTCTAATCTGTAACCATTTTCAAGAACCTGCCAAGAGCGGTTATAAGTTTCAGTCAGGATGAGTGTGCCTGCAGATGGGACGTAAGTCCGTGCTCCGACCTCGCCGGCTTGCAGCTCTTTTCGAACGCCATCGGTACCAACAAACATTAGACGTGAAGCTGGAGCGCTCACTTTCCAGACAACACCTAAAGATGTTGCAGATGTACGTGTGAAGCCACCTAAGCCGTCAATCGAACGAATAATCTCTTTCTTAAATGGTGCTTTCACAAAAAGATATTTCACACCAAAATCACTTAACGTTGAACTGCTTGTTACTCCAGATCCATCGATAAGTCCACGTGCCGCTTCTGCAATCGCTGAACTTTGTGCAGGTGCAACATCAGGTTCACCGAGTGAAATATCTTTGCCGCGTGAAAGATGGTACTGAATCTTCCTTTGGTTTTCGCTTCCAACTTCACGCAAGACAAGGATCTTCGTGTCCCGTTCGACGCTTAAGAATGCTGGCATTACCGTTTCGCGATTTGCCTGTACTAAAGAGTCTGCACCTTTACTTACTGACCAACCAATTGCAACCACAGAATAAGCAAGGGTTGTAAAGAGAAGTAAAGCGGAAAGAATGTGGCGATAATGAACATGACTCAGAACTAGAGTTTCGCGCAACCGATCTAGCAGCACTGTTCCGGCAGCAATTGCTGCAAGAGTTACCGGAACTATTGCAGGACCTGACCAAACTTTTGATGATGCTTCATTGCCATGAGTTGAAATAGAAAGCCCAGAAACAATTACTGCCAGAACAAGTGCGCCAACCCCATATTCAGCGATGCGCCGTGCGTGCGTTGATGAGAATAATGAAACGATTAACACCAACAAAATTGGACTCACTAACCACATGGGTAAGGAGTTTGCTCCGCCAGGATTACCGAGCAAGGTCAAAAATGGGCCGCCGCCTGAAATTAGCAAACCCGGTTCTACTAGTAGGCGACTTGGATGAACAAGGGCTTCTAGCGAATAGGGAACATTCATAAGAAATGGAGTAAAGATCAGAGCGGCCCGCTTTTGAAGGCGAAGTAAGTACAAGGACGAGTTTGCCTCTTTTGCATGTTTTTCATAATCGCTTAGCGTTGAAACTAATCCAGCCACAAAACCAATGACGAAAATCATTAATGAGAAGCCATAGAGAACTGCTAACAGCAGCGAAATGCCGGCAATTTTTCGCCAGCTAAAATCTTCAATTTTCTCAATATCACGAAGCAGCATTGCAACATATGGCGCCAGAATCAAGAAAAGAACGGTTGCGATATGGCCAGTAGAAATCGCAGCGATGGCAACCGGTGAAACGGCGTACAGGAATGCCGCAGGAATTGAAATCCATGAGTTTTTTGTCAAACGCTTCAGAAGTTTGGATGCGGTAAACATCATGATGACGGGTGCAACTAAGAAGAAGGTTGTAATGAGGAATTGCACTTTGCCCAAGAAAACAAGAGATGCTGTGGCGGTAATTGCTACCCAAGTCGGCGTTGCAACAGATGAACCCATTCCAACTTGATGCCAGGATTCAAAATATGTCCGCCAGAGATCTGTGGCTCCTGAAGGTGAAATAGGTAGGGCTCCCCCAACTAATGCCCCGAACCGATTACGTGAATTGAGAATAGAAATAAGTGCAATCAGCACAAAGCCGATAACTTCGGGGCGCTTGAAGATTCCAAACCAATGACTTGTATTGACCGGAGTGAGCAAATCTTCATCTTCGTTAGCATCCAAAACAGATGTTGTAGAAACCTGTACATTTTCAGGAAATAGCTTTGAGCGGACCGCATCGACAGCGCTTTCGGATGCAAGTCGAATCTGGGACCAACGTGGTGGAATGAATTCAGCGATTACTCGTGCTGATACAAATCGTTGTTTCCTGCGAACTTTGCGTGCACTAATCAAGGCGCCAGGTCTGATAACTAATGCTCCTACAGCCAAGATTTCATCAGCGGCATAACCTGGAAGTTTGGCGATCAAATAACCAATTGCCCTCGCTATCGCACTACCAAGAATCTGTATTAGCAGCCATGGCAAAATCCACCAAGAAGAGTTCGCAAGTAATACATATGCGGCATTACGACGATCCAAAAGTAGCGGTCTATGCAGAAATGCTCCATCAACTTCTACAACTCGGCGCTCTGTTGCAGATGCTTGGGCGTGAAATGCAACTGCACTTGTTACAACCATTACCGAATGCCCAGCTGCGCGAGCACGCCAGCCAAAATCCACGTCATCTCTAAACAAAGTTAAGTTAGGGTCAAGGCCTTCAAGTTCTTCGAATACATCACGACGAATCAATGCACCCGCTGTACTAACGGCCAATACATCGTAAATACCATCGTGCTGACCTTGGTCATATTCCAAAGGTTCAAGTCCCGTCCAACGTGCACCATTGCCAGCAATACTTATTCCGGCTTCAAGTAAGTGTG
>JBIIQY010000012.1:0-15913 GCA_044341805.1 Candidatus Planktophila sp. | reverse complement strand
ATCGCTGACGCATCAACGCTAACTTCGATTGAGTTGTGTACGTGCTCAAGAATTCCATCACGATCATGCTCACCAACTGAGTGAACAGGAACTGAAACAACAACCTTCTCGCCGCGACGAACCAAAATTAGGTCAACGTGCTCAAGGATCTGCTTAAGGAAATCACGAACGATCACCTTTGGAAGAGTTAGTTCGTTCTTGCCATCAATAGTGATGTCCAAAAGAACGTTTGACTGCTTTAGAGCAACGCCAAGTTCCTTAGCAGGAAGTGTGATGTGTAGTGGCTTTTCCCCGTGACCATAGATAACTGCAGGAACTAAACCATCGCGACGTGCACGACGTGATGCGCCCTTACCAAATTCAGTACGAGTGGTTCCGACGATCTTTACTTCTGCCATTTTTATCTCCTAGTTATCGCTGGTTCTTCGGTGCGTACACAAAGTTCCAGCAGGAGAAAATCCCTAACCCGTCGATAACGGAAAGCTATTCGCTACCCTCGCCGGAACAGGTCGAACAGTATCTTTTGAACCCGCTTTGAAGCAAATTCAGGCTTAGGAATGACCATCAAACAGGCTGGTCACCGAACCATCTTCAAAGACCTCGCGGATTGCGCGGCCCAGAAGTGGAGCGATTGAAAGCACTGTCAGATTGTCGAACTTCTGATCTTCCGAAATCGGCAAGGTATTTGTAATAACAACTTCAGATGCACGGGAGTTCTTTAAGCGATCAACTGCTGGACCACTAAACACTGCATGTGTTGCGGCGATAATGACATCGGCTGCGCCTGCTTCAAATAGCGCGTCAACGGCCTTTGTGATTGTTCCTGCGGTATCGATCATGTCATCAATAACAACGCAGGTTTGTCCAACAACATCACCAACAACGCGGCCTGTTATGGATTCGTTAGGGACGCGTGGATCACGAGTTTTGTGAATAAATGCAATTGGGCAACCACCCAATAAATCTGACCAACGTTCAGCAACGCGAACTCGACCTGAGTCAGGAGAAACAATTGTTAAACGAGTGCGATCAACCTTGCTGCCAACGTAATTTGCAAGCATTGGTAATGCAAACAAGTGATCTACCGGACCATCAAAGAAACCTTGAATTTGTGAAGTGTGTAGATCAACGGCCATCAAGCGATCGGCACCAGCGGTCTTAAATAAATCTGCCATTAAACGTGCAGTGATTGGTTCACGACCGCGGCTCTTCTTATCTTGGCGTGCGTAACCATAAAACGGAGTAACAACTGTGATGCGCTTTGCCGATGCGCGCTTAAGGGCATCGACCATGATCAGTTGTTCCATGATCTGCTTGTTGACTGGGTTTGTGTGGCTTTGAATTACGAAAGCGTCACAACCACGAACTGATTCTTCAAAGCGAACAAAGATTTCGCCATTAGCAAAGTCATAAGCAGATGTTGGTGTGAGCGGAATGCCAAGTTCGGTTGCGACTTCTTCGGCTAGCTCGGGAAATCCGCGGCCTGCAAATAGGCGCAATCTCTTTTCAGAAGATAAACGGATCTCGCTCATGTGTGTCGCCTCTCTGCTGCTTTTGCGGATTTACTGCCGGGGCGCTTGCGCAGGACCCAACCTATTACATTTTTTTGTAATGCTCGGCCAATACCAAGTGCGCCTGCCGGAACATCTTCAGAAATTACCGATCCAGCCGCGGTATATGCACCATCGCCAATAGTTACAGGGGCTACAAGCATTGTGTCACTGCCAATTCGAACATGATCTCCGATAGTGGTGTGATGCTTTTCAACGCCATCGTAATTAACAAAAATTGTTGCAGCGCCAATATTGCTGCCTTCACCGATTGTTGCATCCCCTACATATGAAAGATGTGGAACCTTCGAGCCAGTTCCGACAGTTGCATTCTTCATCTCGACAAAAGCGCCGGCCTTTGCTGCATCACCTAATTGAGTTCCGGCGCGCAAATAAGTAAACGGGCCAACGGTAGCGCCTTCACCAATAACTGTTTGCAGGGCAATTGATTCCAGAACTGATGCGCCTGCCTTAACTAGGCAATCGGTCAAAGTGGTGCGGGGTCCAATAACAGCGCCAGTTGCCACCTTTGTAGATCCGAGCAAAGCGGTGCCTGGATGAAGCGTTACATCATTTGAAATTTCGACAGTTGCGTCAATCCAGGTTGTTGTTGGATCGATGATTGTTACACCTGCGCGCATCCATTGATCATTGATGCGATCTCGAAGCATGGCAGCACTTTCTGCCAACTGAACTCGATCATTGACTCCAAGAGTTTCAGTGAAGTCATCGATCATAATTGCGGCAATGGATTCACCAGCCGACTTTAGGATTCCGATAACATCAGTTAAATACAATTCGCCTTGCGCATTGGCATTGGTGAGTTTTCCAATGGATGCAGCAAGTTTTTCACCATCAAATGCATACACACCGCTATTAATTTCAAAGACAAATTTTTCATCATCTGAGGCATCTTTTTCTTCAACGATGCGAAGCAGCTCGTCATTGTCATCGCGGATAATGCGTCCGTAGCCAGTTGGATCCGGGTGTTCTGCTGTCAGAACAGAAGCTGCAAATTTTCCAGCTGCATGCGCTGCAACAAACTGAGCCAAAGAATCACCCGATAACAAAGGCGTATCGCCGGCAAGAATAAGAATGGTTCCTTTAGGAGCAATACCTGCGAGCGCTAATTGCGTTGCATGTCCGGTCCCACCGCGATGTTCCTGAAAGATTGTTGTGGCTTTCGGAGCTATCTCTGCGATGTGGGTTTCAACCGCTTCACGCCCTGAGCCAACAACTATGCGAAGTTCTTTTGGTGAAAGTTGATTAACTGCGTGCAGTACATGTCCAAGTAGCGAACGACCAGCAACGCTGTGTAGAACCTTAGGTGTTGCCGATTTCATTCGTGTGCCTTCACCGGCGGCGAGGACGATCACGGTTTGTACGGTCACGAGTGAACTCTATCGGAGATGAAAATGCTGGTGATAGTGGTGGCTCCGCCACCAGGTATCGATCCTGGACCCTGGGCTTCAAAGGCCCATGTGCTAGCCACTACACAATGGCGGAACGCATATTCTCCCTCATAAACAGTGGTGCTGACGACCATTGCCCATGAAATGGCGA
Source organism: Candidatus Planktophila sp. (assembly GCA_044341805.1). Lineage (GTDB taxonomy): Bacteria > Actinomycetota > Actinomycetes > Nanopelagicales > Nanopelagicaceae > Planktophila. The sequence continues at coordinate 12,800 of JBIIQY010000012.1, read as the reverse complement.
TCAATTGAGAGAATTTAAGAGATTACCTTCGCACCCGCCACAGGCCCATACGCACGTGCAACGCTGCCAACTACCCCGCTTGAGGTTAAAGCAACCGCTAAATCAAGGCCTGCCTCATCATCTGCCACCAAAAATGCAACTGTTGGACCCGATCCTGAAACGATCGCTCCCAATGCGCCGTATTCCTGACCTACATCTAGAACCAATCGAAGCGCCGGTCGCAATGAACAAGCCGCGGCTTGTAAATCATTGACTAGCGATGCACCGACAGTTGGAGCATCTGCAGCAAGTAATGCTTGCATTAGACCTTCATGTGTTTGTGGTTCAACAATTTCTAATTCGGCCCGTAAGCGATCGCATTCTGCATAAACGGCAGGTGTTGATAATCCAACGGTAGAGAGTGCAAGCACCCAGTGATACGTTCCACGAGAAAGTGCTGCAGTTAATTGATCTCCGTGACCGCGTCCGATGGCAGTTCCGCCACTGAGCATGAAAGGAACATCGCTACCAAGTTGGGAAGCAATTTCAAACATCTCTTCTCGAGTCATTCCAAGTGAATACAAGTAATCAATTCCAACAATTGTTGCTGCAGCGTCTGCGCTGCCGCCGGCCATACCTCCTGCAACCGGGATTGATTTCTTGATTTCAATATGTGCATCGACAGTTAAGTCATACTCTTTTGAAATAAGTGCGACCGCTTTGGCTGCCAGATTATTTGCATCTGCAGGCACACCATGTGTTTGGTCGCCTGAAATTGAAATAGTTAAACCCGCGCCAGGTTCAGCTAATTTGATTGTTACATCATCAAAAATTGAGATCGCCTGAAAAACAGAAACTAAGTTGTGGTAACCATCTGGCTCTTTAGGCCCAACAGATAGCTGAAGGTTGACCTTTGCAGGTACGCGCACGGTCACACTTTTTACAGGCATGCGGTGACCCTATAACTGCAATTAGAAAATGTCAGGTGCAACGGCTGCTATCTGACAAAAAGATTTCACTTCGAGGGCTTCGCCTCGCAAAGTTGGATCTATCCCGGCTTTAATCAAGATTTCCTCAGCTGCAGATGATGAGCCATACAGGCTAGAAAGGGCTGATCTCAGCATCTTTCTGCGCTGAGCAAAGGCAGCATCGATGATTGTGAAAACTTTTTCGCGAATTTCTTCGCTACCTGCAGTTTCGCGTCGGGTGAAACCAACTAACTTTGAATCAACGTTAGGTGCGGGCCAAAAAATTGACCGTGAAACTGTTCCAACATTTTTTACATCTGCCCACCAAGCCGCTTTTACACTTGGAATTCCATACTCTTTGCCACCAGGTTTTGCCGCTAAGCGATCTGCAACTTCGGCTTGAACCATAACAACGCCTGTGCGAATTGTTGGAAACTTCTCGAGCAAGTGCAACAGAACAGGCACTGAAACGTTGTAGGGCAAGTTGGCAACCAGAACAGTTGGAGCAACGGGTAAATCATGGACAGCCAGTGCATCTTTATTGATGACCGTTAGATTTTCAGGATGAGCAAAGTGTTCGGCAACAGTCAACGGAAGTTGCTGGGCAAGACGTGGATCGATTTCAACGGCTATAACAGATTTAGCTGCTTCCAGCATCGCAAGCGTTAATGAACCAAGGCCTGGCCCGATTTCTAGTGCAATATCGTCAGCGGTAACACCTGCGGTTCGTACGATTTTCGTACAGACATTTGAATCAATAACAAAGTTTTGTCCTAAAGATTTGGATGGTTTCAAATCAAGCTTGGCTGCAAGTTCGCGGATCTGTGCCGCACCTAGCAATGTCATGGTGCGAAAGATCCAAAGATTCGTTCGGCGTTATCACTCAAGGCGGTTGCAAGCTCTGCCAAATCTTGATCTCGCTCAACCGCCATTGCTCGGACAATATTTGCAATCTGGGCCGGAGTGTTTCCAGCTCCGCGATGAGGAGCTGGTGCAAGAAATGGCGAATCCGTTTCTACCAACAATTGATCGGCTGGCACTAGCTTGACCGCTTCACGTAGTTCGGGGGCGTTTTTAAAGGTTAAAGTTCCGGCAAAGGAAAGGATGTAGCCGCGTTCGATACACAGCTTTGCCATAGCAACATCACCAGAAAAACAATGAAAGACGGTCTTTTCGGGGGCACCAACTTCGAGCAAGACAGACAAAACATCATCATGTGAATCGCGGTCATGAATGACGAGAGCCTTATTGGTTTTCTTAGCTAATTCAATATGCCACTTAAAAGAATCTTGCTGGCGCTGGCGAAGTTCTGGCGGCGTTCTGAAGTAATCAAGACCTGTTTCACCAATTGCGCGTACGCGTGGGTGCTGAGCTAACTCTTCAATTACTTTCAAATCTGCTTCAAGGTCGGCAACAACTGGCGCTTCATTGGGGTGTAAAGCAACTGCTGCAAGAACTGATGTATTCCATTTTTCTGCCGCAGCAACGCACCATTTTGATTGTTCGGCGGAATAACCAACTTGCACAATTCGATCCACATTTACAGATTTGGCTTCAGCAATTACCGCTTCGACTTCTTTAGAATCAAAAGCTGCATCGGTCACGATTTCCATATGCGCATGTGCATCAACTGTTGGAACCGGTAGTGGTTCTGGCAGCGGTGCGCGAGGTCGATCGATGTCGCGGTTGTGGCGATCAGCCATGTTTTATGAAGCGGGAGTTTCTAGACGCGGGAACAAAACTGGAGTCTTAGTAACTGTGGCACCTTGTGGAAGTTGTCCCCAGGTTGCTACATCTGAAATCTTTTGTGCAGCTAGATCACCAAGGGCGGCTTGTGCACCAAGGCTTTGCCACAAAATTTCACAGGTCTGTGGCATTACTGGATACAACAACACAGCAAGGGCTCGCAGTGATTCAGCGGTGTTGTATAAAACCTCTTCAAGCACAGCTTGATTAGCTGGATCTTTAGCAAGAATCCATGGCTCTTTAATTGTTACGTAGCCATTTACTTGCTTACAGAAATCCATGATCGCCATGATTCCGCTTTGAAAATCAAGTGCACACATTGCAGCATCAGCTTTTGCAACAGCTTCTTTCAACGCAACTTCCAAGCCGGCATCATGGCTGACAGCTGGAAGTGAACCAGCACAGTACTTTTCAACCATCGCTGCGCTGCGAGAAGCCAGATTTCCAAAGTCATTTGCTAGTTCTGATGTATACCGAGCGCTCATGTCTTCCCATGAGAATGAACCATCGGTACCAAAAGGAATTGCACGTAAGAAGTAATAACGGAAAGCGTCGACTCCGAAGTGATCAGTGATGTCCTTTGGCGCAATTCCGGTCAACTTACTCTTACTCATTTTTTCGCCACCAACTAGTAACCAGCCGTGAGCAAAGACTTTCTTGGGAACTGCAAGACCTGCAGCCATCAACATCGCTGGCCAGATGACTGCGTGAAAACGCAGAATATCTTTTCCAACCAAGTGCACATCTGCTGGCCAGGTTTGTGCAAACTTCTTACCACCTTCGGAATCTGGTGCATCAGTTAGGCCAACTGCGGTTGCATAGTTCAGCAAGGCATCAAACCAGACATACACAACTTGATCAGTATCCCATGGAACTGGAATTCCCCAATCAAAAGTTGATCGAGAAATTGAAAGATCTGAAACGCCACCTTCTAGGAATGACACAACTTCGTTGCGGGCACTTTCTGGTTGGCAAGCATCAGGATTGTTTTTGTAATGGGCAAGCAGTGGCTCGACAAAGGCGGAAAGTTTGAAGAACCAGTTGTTCTCATTTACTAATTCAATTGGCTTGCTATGAATCGGACAGCACTTAGCACCATCGATTTCGATCAGATCGCCAGGAAGTTTGAACTCTTCACACCCTACGCAGTATGGACCTTCATATTTACCTGCATAAATGTGGCCTGAATCCTTAAGTGATTGCAGAAACTTTTGCACACGTTCTGTGTGACGCTTTTCAGTCGTTCTAATAAAATCATCATTAGCAATGTTGAGATGTTCCCAATTTGGCTTCCACGCCTCTTGAACTAACTTATCTACCCACGCTTGCGGCGCTGCATTGTTAGCTTCGGCGGTGCGCATAACTTTTTGCCCATGTTCATCTGTTCCAGTTAAGAACCATACTGATTCACCTTTTTGGCGGTGCCAACGGGTCAGCACATCTCCGGCAACGGTTGTGTAGGCATGCCCAATATGCGGGGCATCGTTGACGTAATAGATCGGCGTCGTTAAATAGAAAGACTTATTCACTGGCTCATCTTATTCGCATCGACCACTGCGGCATAAACGAGGCGTTTAGCAATCCCAAATTCATCAGCAACAGTTGCAATTGCTGCCTTTCGATCCATTCCGGCCGCCTCAAATTCACGGACTCTGGCCACCATATCTGCCGCGGTCAGCGATGCCGAATCAGTTGCAGCTCCGGCAATCACGATCGTGATTTCACCTAAAACTTCATTGCTGTTTGACCATGAAGCTAGTTGCGCCAAGGTGCCACGAATTGTTTCTTCATAGCGCTTAGTCATTTCGCGACAAATCGCACCTTGTCGATCTGCGCCAAAAATATTTACACAATCTGCTAAGGAATCTACAAGTCTGTGTGGTGCTTCAAAGAAGACCATGGTTCGTTCTTCAAATCGAAGCTTTTCAAAAGTTGCTAGACGAGCACCTGCAGTACGTGGAGGAAATCCTTCAAAAGAAAAACGATCGGTTGGTAATCCAGAAAGTGCTACAGCCATCGTGACCGCGCTCGGTCCTGGGATGACTGAAACTTCAATGCCTTCTGCAATTGCATCTCGCATCAGGCGAAAACCTGGATCGCTAATTGTCGGCATGCCAGCATCGGAAACAACAAGTACCGTCGCTCCACTTTTGAGTTCAGCTAACAACTCGCGGCTTCGTTCTTCCTCATTGCCTTCAAAGAAAGATAGGACGCGGGCGGTAAAGGTGACTTCGATGTCTGTACACAAGCGATGGAAGCGGCGAGAATCTTCGGCAGCAATAATCGATGCATTTTCAATCGCGCTCTTTAAACGGGTGCTTGCATCCCCGGGATTACCCAAAGGTGTTGCAGCCAAGATGAGCGTCATGGCGTAATCCTCTCAGTTATTGAGGGCAAACGCGCTTACTCTTGTCCTATGGCCGCAGCAATTGCACCGCTACTGATCGCACTAGCCTCTTTTGTGTTGCGCTTAGTAAACCTTGGATCGACAAAAGGCTACATCTTCGATGAGGTGTACTACGTCGATGGTGCACGCGATCTACTGAAATACGGCGTTGAAGTAAGTGGAAGTAACCCTGAATTTATTGTTCACCCTCCTGTTGGTAAATGGCTTATTGGCGGCGGAATAGCCATCTTTGGGGACAATGAATTTGGTTGGCGATTTGCAACCGCACTTATTGGAACTCTGCTTATCTTGGTTTTTGCTCGTTTAATTCATGTGCTTTTTTATTCACCATTGTTAACCGGTCTTGGTGCGGCGTTAATGGCATTGGATGGGTTGCTCTTAGTTCACTCTCGAACTGCATTACTGGATCTGTTCTTGACTTTCTTTGTGCTGATTGCAATTTTATTGTGGCACAGAGGACGACATTGGTGGGCCGGTCTTGCATTTGGTTTGGCTCTTGGTTGTAAATGGAGTGCAATCTACTTTATTGCAGTAGTTGCTTTAGTCTCGTTGTATCGAATTTTAGTTAACATGGATATTCGTGATTCATTCAAGTTGATTACAAAAAAGTTTGCTCAGTATGGTTTGCTCCCAATTGGTGTTTATCTAATTACTTGGACAGGTTGGTTTTTATCTGACCGAGGATGGGATAGACAATCTTCATCTAATCCCTTGATCGCTTGGTTGAACTATCACTCGGAGATGCTTAACTTTCACACAGGCTTAACTGAGAATCATCCATATCAAGCAAATCCGTGGAGCTGGCTTGTTATGGGTCGGCCAACATCTTTCTTTTATGATTCGCCTACAGATTGTGGAGCAAAAAGTTGTGCTCGAGAAGTTCTAGCTCTTGGCACGCCACTGTTGTGGTGGATCGGAACAATCGCAATTGCTGTCGTGATTGGTTACTGGATTAAATCATTAGTAAATCGCACTACTGATTCGGCAGCGCAAATTGTTTCGCTAGCAATAGTTGCCGGATACTTGCCCTGGTTCGCAATGCAACAGCGCACAATGTTCTCTTTTTACGCGATAATCATTGCGCCATTTATGGTTCTAGCCATCGTTTATTGTGCAAAGTTATTGCTAGATAGTGCGCTAAAGCCGGTGGTTTCCCAAAGCATTGTTGGCGGCTTGTTCGCACTTGTACTGCTTTGTTTTATCTACTTCTTACCGTTGTATACCGGCCAAACCATCACCTATGACCAGTGGAAAATGCGTATGTGGTTTGAATCGTGGATCTAATTATTCGTTAGCTGCCCGAGCTTGCTTCAGACGTTCAACGGCCTCATCAGCTAGTTGTTGGTCAAAAATCTCATCGCGTGAAGGCGATGCGGCTGCAAGTGCTTCCCGCTCAAGACGTTCCTGCTCTTCGCTCCACTGTCCAGGAGTTGTTAGATCGATAACACGCTTTGGCACAACAGCTTTTGGCGCATTTACATAAGTTGGTACCGGGATCTCTGTTGGTTCCCAAGCATTACGAACCGCAGCTGTACCTTGAGGCAAAATAACAACACCTTTAAGTTCGCGTTCTGACAGTGGAATCCAATGTTCAGTACTTGGCTTCGGTTGAACTACTTCAGCAAGATTTGTATTTGAGACACCAGAATTTTGTCGATTAAGTTGTTGCACGCGACGTTTTTGCAATTGATCAGCAATCACATGTCGTCGAACGCTTGCAATATAGATAAGCAAACCAGATGCTGGAACTAGTGCATAAATGAATGGCATCGTATTCATGGCTCCACCTATAAGTGTCGTAATCAATGTGAAAGCAATTAGTAAAAATGTAATTCTTCGACGAAGTAAAGTTTGGCGATCTTTTGCTTCTTGATCTAGATCGATGTGGATTGCCCCACCACTTGTTGCCGCGTTTGGTGTTTGGTTAGCGACGACTCGAAGTGCGCCTTTAAAACGTTCAACTGATTTTCCGGAGAACTCATTGCGGTCATGGATCCAGCGGGGCGCAAAGTATGCGACCCACATTCCAATAATCGCAATGTAGATAAGTCCCGAAGTCATGATGGGTAAATCTAAAGGAAGGGGTGATACTTTTCTGGGATTTAGGCGCTACTTGATTGCAGAATTTTCCTTAACAAAAGTGATGTGGTCCCGCCAATGTCCATCGATGTGAAGGTATCGAGGGCGTTCACCTTCGAAAACATATCCCGCTTTTTCGGCGACTCTTCGAGAAGCAGCATTTTCTGGACGTAAATTAATCTCGATGCGATGCAGTCTTAGCTCATTAAAGCCGTACTGGGTTAGCAGTTCGACCGCTTGGGTGGTGTAGCCGCGGTTGGCAAAGTTGCGATCAATCCAATACCCAATATGGCCGCCGCGCATTGCGCCATACATAACCCCACCCAAAGTGATTTGCCCGATGAGCTGTTTTTGATGCCAGATCGCAAATGAAAAGGAACGGCCATGTCGTGCTTCGTGATTGAGGATCTTCACCATCTCGAAAAAAGAGGGCAATTCTCTGTAACTGTCATCACCGGTATGCGGAATTGTGGCTTCCCATTGTGAAAGCCAATCTCGATTTTCAACTCGAACCTGATTCCATTGTGCTCGATCCCTAAATCGCAGAGGGCGAAGCGAGATATCGCCAAGCTGCAACGAAATCGGCCAAGAGCTATTCATGAAGTTAAATGTAGCGACGCTCGAGAACTACAACAGTTACTTGATCGCCAGTTTTTAGCGAAGTGTCACTTTCAGAAACTGCAATAAAAGCATTCGCATCGGAAAGTGTGGCTTGTTCATCTTGATTTTCTAGCGGAACAACTGACTTGCCATCCTCGGCCAAAATTGCGCGTATGTAAGAGCGAACACCTTGGTTAGAGGCAATTGGCTTTTCAAGGGCTGCTTTAACTGATGGTCGATGAATAGTTGCTGCACCAAGCATGGTGCGAATCATTGGGCGTACAAAAAGTTCAAATGAGATGTAGGCAGCTATTGGATCACCTGGAAGAGTTACTACCGGAGTCTTGTCAGGTCCGACTGTTCCAAAATTGTGACGGCCGCTGGCTTCAATCGCCAAATCTACGGTCGTAATTTCTCCCATTCCTGACAAGGTGCGGGTAATCAAATCAAATGAATCATCGTGGCGTTCACCGCTAATAATGATTAAATCTGCACGAACTAACTGATCTTCAATAACTTTTTGAAGTTGCTCTTCGTTATCTGGAATTGAGTGAACTCGGTATGCAACTGCACCAACTTCACGAACCGCAGTAGTCAACAACCAAGAATTTGTCTCGTATTCATCGCTAGCATTTTTCAACGCCTGACCCGGTTCAACTAAATCTGGCCCCGCCGATAAAACAACGACGCGTGGGTGAGGCCGGGTTGGCAAATGATCGCGACCTATAGATGCAGCTAAGCCAATTTGTGTGGAACGAATACGCGTACCTTCGCGCAGAACCAATCTATCTCCTGCATAAATATCTGCCGCAAGGGTTGCACCGTGTGCATCGAGCAAAGGCATTTCAAAGGATTCAAGGGGTTTGCAGATTGCTAGAAGAGAGGTGAGAAACTCATCAACCCGAGTGTGTTCTGACATAATCGAACCCTACTTGTTGAACAGTTTGATCTTTGGGATTTCACGGGAGATTTAAATGACAAATCAAAAGGCCATACTGCGGGATCGTGCCCGCCGAGAACGTTCTCAGAAGTTCATTTCTTCTAGTTTTAATGTCATTTTGAAAGCGCCTGAAATTGAGTCAGCTACAACAATTGCTTCATATGTCTCCTATGAATTCGAACCAAGTACTGACGAGATTAATGAAGCTTTCCTGAGAAGTGGCAAGGTTTTACTTCTGCCGCGAATAAATGGTGATCAGTTGGAATGGGTGAGATGGGATGGAGATCCTGCCAACTTAGTAACCAAGAAAAAGATTTCGGAACCAGTTGGCCCAGCGCTAACTGATTTATCTCAAATTCAAGCGATAGTTGTTCCGGCTTTAAGGATTGATCAATCAGGATTTAGATTGGGCCAAGGTGGTGGCTATTACGATCGCGCGCTTGTGCATTTAAAGGCATGGAAAATTGGTTTGGTTTATGCGGGCGAGTTATCAAGTGAAGTCTTGCCACACGAATCCCATGATGTGCCACTTGATGCCGCCGCAACACCATCAATAGTTGTTCGCTTTAACCGCTAACAGTTAGCTATTAGGAAGATTACGCGACATCACGATTCGTTGAATTTGATTGGTGCCTTCATAAATTTGAGTCAGCTTTGAATCGCGCATCATTCGCTCAACTGGATAATCACTGACATATCCATATCCGCCAAGAACTTGGATTGCATCTTGCGTTACTTTCATCGCCATATCACTTGCTAAACACTTACTTGCTGCCGAAAAGAAAGTTAAATCCTTTTCATTATTCTCACTCTTGACTGCGGCGGCGTAGGTAAGCAGACGGGCTGCTTCAATATTCATCGCCATATCTGCGAGCATGAATTGGACAGCTTGGAAATCAAAGATTGGCTTGCCGAATTGGTGGCGCTCATGTGCATACTTTGTTGCAACATCAAATGCACCTTGGGCTAAACCGATTGCTTGTGCAGCGATTGTGATTCGTGTGTGATCCAGAGTAGCCATCGCTAAAGCAAAACCTTGGCCAACTTCACTTATGCGACGATCATCGCTGAGTTGAACATTATCGAAATAAACTTCGCGAGTCGGAGATCCGCGCATACCCATTTTCTTTTCAGGAGCACCAAAAGAGACTCCGGGATCTGATTTTTCTACTACGAAGGCGGTCATACCTTTTGTTCTAAGGGATGGGTCACCTTGTGCGATTACTGAATAGAACTCGGATTCACCTGCATTGGTGATCCACTTCTTGCTTCCGTTAAGAACCCAACCATCGCCGGAACGTTCAACCTTAGTGCGAAGCGCTGCTGCATCAGATCCAGCTTCGGATTCAGATAAGCAATAAGAAAATCCTTCGCCTTTAGCTAAACGTGGAAGCCAACGCTTCTTCTGCTCATTATTGCCACCTAATAGCAACGGTACTGAACCAAGTTTATTAACCGCTGGAATCAATGATGAAGATCCACACACGCGTGCAACTTCTTCAATAATCAAAACAGCCGCAAGTGCATCTGCTCCATCGCCTCCAAATTCAGTGGGAACATGGGCTGCGTACAAACCGTTCTTTACAAGTGCAGCTTTTGCTTCACTAGGAAAGCGATGCTCTTCATCGACAGCTTGTGCAAATGGTGCAATCTCTTTTTCAGCAAGCGCGCGAACGCTAGTACGCAGCTCTTTATATTCTGCAGGTAAATCAAACACGTTATCCATTAGGGCTCTTTTCTATCTCTATCGCGCTGTGCTAACTCTTGTAAATACTGATTGTAATTTGCTAGATCATCTGGCTGACCCATAGCCGCTTGGCGAGCGGTATTGCGATCAATCCTCTTAGCCTCGCGCGAATCATCTCGCATCCAGTTGATAAATGTCGCAACCAAAGCGATCAGGATTGGAATCTCCCCCATAGCCCAACCAATCGAACCGCCAAGTTTTTGGTCGGCAAGTGGATCTCCCAGCCACGGGGTTTGTAAGGAAGCGTAGAAACCATCGTCGATAAGTGTGGTGGTAGACATGAGTGCAACTGAGAAGAATGCGTGAATACTCATGGCTGCAAAGAGAATGACGATTTGAACTAAATGGTGGACTCGTCGAGGGTTTGGATCGACGCCAATGATGATGAAGAAAAATAGGAAACCGGCAGCTAAGAAATGAAGACTCATAAACAAATGTCCAACGTGGCTTTGCATAAGTACTGCAAACAGATCAGTGAAGTACAGGGCAAAGAGTGATCCGTCAAAAATTGCTAACGCAACAATTGGGTTTGTATAAATAACTCCAATTTTGGAATGTAGCGCAGCAAGCAACGATCCTCTGACTCCGCGTTCATCACTGTTTCTGCCTTGTGGCAAAGTTCGAAGCGCTAATGTCATTGGCGCACCCAGTACCAAACCAATTGGTGCAATCATTCCCAAAACCATGTGCGACATCATGTGATAAGAAAAAGAGAACTGTGCGTACAAACCTAAGCCACCACTTGTAGCAAAATTAGTTGCAGCAATTCCTAACGCAAATGCAATCGTACGTCCAACCGGCCATTTGTCCCCACGTTTGGTTAAAACAACAACACCCTTGATGTACAGCGCAACCATTAAGGTCAAAACACCAATCATTAAAGCATTTGGTTCATAACTAAATAGGACTCGTGACAAGGTCGGCTCAGGCGGTGTCGGGATTCCAACAATTGAAAGCGCTGGGCTGAATTCTTGAACTCCTGGTCGATCTGGTGACGCACTGGTTGATAACCAGGTTCCCATCAAAACTGTAACAACCATGATCGCTGCTTCTACAGTTATTAGCTTGGCAAAGCCGGCCCAGTTAATTGATTTTTTATTCGCAAGAGTCTTGCGATGGAGATATCCAATCATCACCAAAATTATTGTGGCAAAAATCTTTCCAAGAACAATGAAGGCATAGGAAGAATTCCAGGCATCTGCGAAATTTAAGCGTGCCCATGCGTTGACCGCGCCGCTTATTACAACTGCAATTGCCGACCACAAAGCCATTTGGCTGAAGCGAGGAACAGCCACTGGGCGATCTTCGGCAGAGAGTGTTCCCAGAGCTATAACTCCGCCAACCCACAAAGACAAAGCGATGACGTGAATTACCAGTGAGCCAATTACTAGAGAGTGCGAGCCACTTGATGCGGCATGGCTTTCAAATACGGGTGCAACTAGGCCTGCAATAGACACGAGCAACAAAATGATCAGCAATTCAATCTTTTTTGTTGCAAAAGAAAAGATGAAAACGACAGCAGCCATGAGTGCTTGGAATGCTAGATATTTTCCAAGTGATATCTGTGTTATAAAAGATCGGATGACAGTGAGATCTAAGGCATCGGAAACGGTTGTTCCTAAAATCTGAGCTAAGGTGAAGATGACTGTTCCAAAAGCTCCAATTACCCAAATTGTCGAGGTAATTTTAAGAAGTCTGCGAACCTTTTCACCTGAGGTTGTTAGAAAACCATTGTGATTGATTACAAGAAATGCCATAGACAGCAAGGCACCTACTGTTGCAAAACCACCAAGGAGATTGAGAAACTTAAATGTGGTTGTTAATAGATTCATCGGTTGTTAAACAATTTGCGGGCATACAGTGATAATCCGACTGTTACCGCTACGGCCATAAGAAGAAGAAAAATCACAAAGATATTTGTTGCCCAACTACTACTAGCTGGAGCTTGAGTCTGCGTTGGTTGTGGATCCGGAGTTTGTGGAGCGATTGTGCTCGGTGCTTGATACTTAAATCTATAACTACCTTCAAGTGGTGCATCTGCTTCTGCATACAAAAGATAAGAAACGGTGTAAAAACCTGATTCCGTTAGTGGGCTCAACCCAACTGTTGCACTGACATCATTAACTGTGATTGTTCCATCATCGACCCGAACACCATTTGGGCCTGTTACTGAAATTTCATTTGCTTCGGGCAATAGTGGTAACTGCCCAGTGACGGTGACACTGGTTGGAGAAACAGACAAAGTTGATCCGCTAATTGGCGAAGTGCTAACAAGGGTGTTTGCGAATGTCGCAGTTGTTCCCAATAAAGTTAATAGAAGCACTAGCGCGCTAC